>CAXAVP010000222.1:0-7171 GCA_963972175.1 uncultured Arenibacter sp. | reverse complement strand
TAAAGATGCATTATTCGTTCTGGTCAAATCACTTTCCAAGTCAGAAAAACGTCAATTTAAATTATACGTTGGTCGGCTGGGGGTGAATACAGATGCCAAATTCCTGGCCCTTTTCAATTTATTGGATAAAATTAAGGTGTACGATGAAAAATTAATTCTGGAAAATGGTATTGTAAAAAAAGCCCAGTTATCCAATCTTAAGGCTCATTTGTATAAACAGATCTTGGTGAGTTTAAGACTTAACCCGGTAAATCAGAATATCAGGGTTCAGATTAGGGAGCAGTTGGATTTTGCTACCATCCTTTACCAAAAGGGACTCTATAAACAAAGTCTAAAGATATTGGATAAGGCAAAGGCCACGGCCATTGAGAATGAGGAAAAAAATGTGGCCTATGAGATAGTGGAGTTGGAAAAGGTTATTGAGACCCAATATATTACGCGTAGTATCCCAGATAGGGCAGATGAGCTGGCCATTCAGGCTAAAAAACTGTCGGAATTAAATGTTATTACCAGTAAGTTATCAAATCTCTCCCTCCAATTGTACGGGCAAATGCTCAAAATTGGATATGTTAGGAGTGATGATGACCTAAATAGGGTTAAGAAGTATTTTGACAAGCATATGCCAAAATACCATATAGAGGATTTGGGATTTAGGGAAAAGCTTTGGTTGTACAAGGCACACCTCTGGTATAGTTTTTTGCTTCAGGATTTTCTGTCCTGTTATAAATATTCCAGTAAGTGGGTAGACCTTTTCTATGACAATAAGGAAATGATCTATCTAAATCCTGTTTTCTTTCTAAAAGGGAACCATTACCTCTTGGAATCCCTTTTTTATGTAAAGTACAGTTCCCAATTTAAGGAGACTTTGGAGCGAATGGAGAAAATAACGGAAAGCAAGGATTTTCCGGACAACGACAATATTGCCTCCCTGGCGTTTCTTTATATTAACCTAAACAAGTTGAACCTACATTTTTTGGAAGGTACTTTTGAAAAAGGACTTTATTTGGTGAAAATTGTAGAGTACGGCATAAACAAGCATAAGGATAGAATAGACCAGCACCATGTAATGGTATTGTATTATAAAATAGCATGTCTGTATTTTGGTATTGGAGACAACAAGACATGTATACAGTACCTAAAGCGCATTATTAATAATAAAAACCTTAAGATGCGTGAGGATTTGATGTGTTTTTCCAGGGTCTTGAGTCTTATTGCCCATTACGAGGCGGGATTGGACTACCATTTGGAAGTACAGCTTAAAAGCACCTATAAATTTCTGTTGAAAATGAACGACCTGCATGCGGTGCAGAAGGAAATGATCAAATTTTTAAGACGATTGGGAGATATCTTCCCCCATGAATTGTCCAATGAGTTTCAGAAGTTGTACGATGAATTAAAAAAATACGAAAATCACCCATATGAAAAGCGGGCTTTTTTATATTTGGACATTATTTCCTGGTTGGAAAGTCATTTACAAAATAAACCGGTAGCCCAGGTTATTAGAGAGAAGGCGAAGTCCATTACCAGATAAAACATATACTTGAAAACCAAAAGCCTTCACATAAACCACTTACTGGAGATTAATCTGGCCATGTTGTTCATTAGCACCTCCGGTGCCCTGGGCAGGTATGTACAGCTTCCTGTTCCGGTAACCATTGCCAGTAGGGCCGGTTTGGCCTTTTTATTTTTACTGTTGTATTGTAAATGGAAGAAGATATCGTTCCGTTTACAAAAAAAGGATATACCGGTAATAGTATTGAGCAGTCTTTTTCTGGGTATCCACTGGATAACCTATTTCTATTCCCTACAACTCTCCAGTGTGGCTATAGGTATGTTGTCCATGTTTACCTATCCCATAGTAACGGCTATGTTGGAACCCATCATTTTAAAGACGCCATTTCAGCGTATCCATTTTTTATTGGGGTTGTTGGTGTTGTGCGGTATCTATTTGTTGGCTCCGGATTTCAAGTCCGGCAGTTCCCATTTAATAGCGGTAAGCTTGGGTGTTTTTTCGGCCTTCGCCTATGCCATAAGAAACATTATGTTGAAGTCTAAGGGGAGTAGGTACAATGGCTCAATGTTAATGGCCTACCAAACAGGAATTGTGGGATTTGTTTTAGCTCCCGCATTTTTTGTGTACCAGGTGGGGGGTGTTATAGCGGAGCAGTGGCCGGCCTTGGTGGCCCTTGCCTTATTTACAACGGCTATTGGTCATACACTTTTTATAAACTGCTTTAAACATTTTAGTATTACAACCGTAAGTATTATTAGTAGTATACAGCCTGTTTTCGGAATTATTATCGGGATGATATTCTTGTCCGAAATTCCCAGCTGGACTACTGTTGTTGGGGGGGTACTTATATTGAGTTCTGTAGTGATAGAAAGTGTGCGTTCCTATAAATAAAAAGGGAGGTTGTATTTAATTGGATAAATTAACCCCGTAATGGCCCAAGAAGTTTTCAAGCTTGTCAAAATCGTTATTTTGTGCCATATGTCGCACCCGGGCGGGATTAAAATCGCCATTGATATACAGCAATGACCCACTGCTAATATTATTATTGTAGATTAAAATTTCCTTAACGCTGTTCCTGCGTTCCCGTATAGAAACCACAGAGCGTTTTAGTTCATCATTTTTACGGAAAATTTCAATGAAAGAGTTCCTGGTCAAAGCATTTATTTGAGTATTAAGCAACTGTGCCCTGGAGGGGCTATTCACTGCAAAATTCATATATTTAAGGTCATTGGCACCTCCTATCAATTCTTTTATTTCCGGTGAGATGGTACTGAGGGTGGTAAGCATAAATTGGGGAATCCTTATTGCCGTAACCTGATCGTCATTTTTGTGCGCTTCATAAAAGGAATCAATGGAATTTTGGCTTATACATGAGGCCAGGCATAGTAAACCTACAATAAATAGTGATCTAGTTCCCATATTACCTTTTGTATAGGGGGGTATAGACTAAATATAGTGAAAATTTACTCGATAATCGAGACTTAAGACTGCCAAGCCGCCTATAGGTGCTTCGACGCTTGGGGCGAAATTTTAAATAAGGTTCCTTCCAATGCCTTACGGGCCTGCCTTTGTCGGCAGACAGGCCTGCCTTTGTCGGCAGACAGGCCTGCCTTTGTCGGTAGTCGGGCTTGCCCCTAGGTAATTTACATACAGGCGTTCCAAACGCTTTCGGTAGGTGGGGGAGCAACCAATTGCAACAGTTCTTTTTTTACTGGATGGATAAACGAAAGGCTTCTGGCATGCAGGTGTATGCTTCCATCTTTATTGCTCCTATCTGCCCCATATTTTAAATCGCCTCTTATAGGGCAGCCAATGGCCGATAGCTGTGATCTTATTTGATGGTGTCTACCTGTTCTTAAATTGATCTCCAATAATACATGGCGGTCTAATTTTTTAATCAGCTTATAATCTAAAATAGCCTTTTTGCTGTCGGGGACTTCCTTAATGTTGGCGTAGGATTTGTTTTGTTTGGGGTTTCTTTTAAGCCAGTGGATCAACGTATCCTCTACTTTTTGGGGCATTTTTTTAACTACGGCCCAATAGGTTTTTTTGGCGTCTTTTTCAGCGAACAATTTATTTAACCTGGGCAGGGCCTTGGAAGTCTTTGCAAAGACCACTATCCCTGTGGTAGGCCGGTCCAGTCTATGGGCCACTCCAAGATATACATTGCCTGGTTTATTGTATTTATGTTTCAAGTAATTCTTTACCACCTCGCTGAGTGGTGTATCCCCGGTCTTATCTCCCTGTACAATGTCACCGGCCCTTTTATTAATGGCTATTAGGTGATTGTCTTCGTACAATACCTGAAGGTTCTCTGTTGTAGAAATTATTTTTTTGGACACCTGGCCGTATTAATAGGGTTGTTGTAATATCAAGTAAAACTAGTTAGACATTTTAGGGTTCAAACCTATATGAAGGCTTAATATTGCTCCTCATCGTTGGGGAAGTCACTGGTTTTTACATCATCTACGTATTGGGATATGGCCTTCCCCATTTCGTCAAATAAATTAAGGTAGCGGCGCAAGAACCTAGGGTTAAATTCCTGGGTTATGCCCAATAGGTCATGTAGCACTAAAACCTGGCCATCCACGCCGTTTCCAGCACCGATCCCAATAATGGGGATGGATACACTTTCTGCTACTTCCCTGGCCAATTTTGCAGGGATTTTTTCCAGTACTATAGCGAAGCATCCCATTTTCTCCAACAATTTGGCATCCTCTTTAAGTTTACGGGCCTCTTCTTCTTCTTTGGCACGTACGGTATAGGTGCCAAATTTGTAAATAGATTGTGGTGTAAGCCCTAAATGTCCCATTACAGGGATCCCGGCGTTTAGAATTCTTTTTACAGATTCCTTAATTTCGTGGCCTCCTTCAACCTTTACTGCATGCGCGCCACTTTCCTTCATAATGCGAATGGCAGAACGCAAAGCTTCCTTGGGGTCACTTTGGTAGCTTCCAAAAGGAATATCTACCACAACCAAGGCCCTATAAACGGCCCTAATGACTGAAGAAGCATGGTAGATCATTTGATCTAAGGTAATGGGCAGAGTAGTTTCGTGCCCTGCCATGACGTTACTGGCAGAGTCACCTACTAGGATGACATCCACATTGGCGGCATCCACTATTTTGGCCATAGAATAGTCATAAGCCGTTAACATCGATATTTTCTCCCCGTTTTTTTTCATGTCAACAAGGGATTTTACGGTGACTCTTTTGTATTCTTTTTTGGTAGTGGACATCTAGAATTGTTTTTGGTGGGATAAAAGTAATGATTTGTTCTAAAAATTAGGAAGCTTGTACCCTTTACTTCCCTTAAAATTAATTTTGAGGCCATAAAATAGGAAAGCATATAACAGATATCCTACAAGATAATAAGACATGGGCTTACTTTAAACTTTTCCGGCTTTTTGGTTTTTATGCCAAGGAAGGGTGCATAAGGGGATATAAGGTCGCAATAATTAATATAGGTACAGAGTTCAAAATTTATGGGTCGCGCCAGGGTGTTCCTGCCTAGGCGTTCAGTTTATCCACATAGGGTATGTCTGGGCTATGCCCCTATCAATGAATTGTGGTTATTGGGTTAGCAGGTATAGTGGCCTATTGGTGTTAAAAGAAATATAGGTTTTATTTTTTTCGGTCTGGCTTATAGTTCTATCATAAAAATTTGTTTGGACAATTGGTTATCTTCATCCATGACCATCTTATTGTAGGCTATTTTATGACCATCGTGGGACCACACAAGATTGGAGGGGGTATACTGGTCTGGTTCTGTTAGCACTACGCTTTTTTCTTCGTTTAGTTTTAATCCAATAAGGGCATTGTTCCATACATATACAAGTTCATGTTCTTTTGGGTGCCAACGCAGGTAACCCTGGACGTCCGAATTGTGAAAACTCCTTTGGGTGGGGTGTCCTCCTTGAGGGGAAATGGTAAATACTTGTTTTATATTATTGGAATCCTTGGCTAGGAAAGCTAGCATACTGCCGTCATGGGAAGAGCGTACAATACCTTCACAGCCTGGGTATTTGGTATCGGCGGTAAAGGTGAGCCTGCGTTGCATACTTCCTTTGGGAGGCGCTGGCATGGTGGTTTCGGTTCCTTCCAGAGGTGAATTGCCGGGAACGGTAATATCTTCTGGTATATCTACGATAAACACCTCGTCTACTGCCTCTCCGTTTTGGTTTCTCACCGTGCCTATAAATCCCCTAGCCCTTTGGGCGGTACCGTTGGGTTTTTTATAGCCAGAATGTCCTACCCAGCTATCCCCTGCAGCCCTGTTTATCTCATCGGATCCGGGAGTTGGGTCCGGAACCACTTCTACCACTAGGGCAGAAAACCATTCCCCGGAGAAATTCTCACCGTCTGCAGTGTCGGCTATCCCAACAGGGTGATTGCTCTTAGAAACCCCAATGGTCCTTAGATTATGGCTCACCCCTGTAGAATCTTCGAGTTTTTTCATAATGGCGTCATTGTACGTAAAGCCTATCCATTGTCCGTCTCCGCTGTATTCGTGCCTATGACTGCCTCCACGTAGGGCTCCAGCTGTATAAGGGAAGGAAATGTCCCTGGCATCCATAAAAATTGGTTTGCCGGGGGCATCGTCTTTTATAATTACGCCAGACCGCCGCCATTGTTCATAGGGTTTGTCCGGAGAACAGTTCAATAATCCATGTATAAAAACTACTTCGTTATGGGTGTGGCTGTAGCTTACCGCGCCAACACCTGGCCCAAATTCCTGATTGTTATCCAGTTCGTAAAGCGCCACTTTTCGGCCACTTTCCAAATGGACCTTCTCTATTTTGCCATTACCGCCAATACCTCCTTTTTCGGTTCTGGTATCGTAAACCAACCACTCGTCATCAGGGGAAAAATTATCGTTGTTGTCCAGATCGTGATTGTAGGAAAGGTCGTGTGTTATTTGTTTTTCCATTTTAAAATTGTCTTGTCCACAAGCGCTAAAGAGTATGGGGGTTACAAACAATAGGACTATAGGGTTGTTTTCCAAGTTAATCTTCATTAGTTTTCTGCTGCTTTCCATAGTGGGTCTTGTACTTTGTATTATATAAAATCCTAGGATTGTGGTTCACTAATTACGCCCAGATATCTTCCCATCCAATAGGGTAACAACCAAATATCCCCGGCGGAGTATTCTTCGCTGCCGTCCTTGCCAGAAACCCTGTCCAATCTAAACATATTGGCATTGTGGCGTTGTACGGGTCTCTCGTCTGGTGGTAGTACCTCACTAATGGTCTGTTCCCTAAAATTAGGTTCTATAAAAGTAATATCTTTTCTGTGGCTGTTCACTATGTTCCAGGAAACCATATCCATTGGATGTTCCCTAAGGTACCACGCAGCCTCTTCCAAGTCAAATTCTTGGGTACCGGTTAGGGCGGTCATAATGTTCCAAGCACCTTCTTTTTCGGGGCGTTCTATCTCCCAATGGTCTATTATGGCTTCTTTGAACTTAGTTTTTAGGGTGTCGTTAAATGCATATTTATAAAGTCCCCAGTAGCCAACAAAGTACATTTCGTCGTCCGAGTGATTCCAGGATTCCGATAACATTTTGCTCCAGTCATCGGCATCTTCTGGAGCCATGGCCACATCTTTCATGGGCCACATCAGGTTGTCCAAATACCCATGGTTTTCCACTAGGTCGAAG
>CAXAVP010000221.1:0-7191 GCA_963972175.1 uncultured Arenibacter sp. | reverse complement strand
CGTACAGAACCAACGGATTTCTTTATAGGGTCCACGAATGTCTTTTTTATACGAGTCTATAAGGTTCTTAATTTCCGTGTTGCTCAATTTTTGCCCAGGGCAGAGAATAGGTATAAAAAATAAAAGTATATAAATTAAAGTTTGTTTTTTCATAGCGGTTTGGGCAATTGCCAATGGTTAATCAAATGTAATACCAATTTTAATGCGAAAATGTTTTTACCCCTTAGTTTCATCATGCCACCTACTATTGTTATTTTCTAATGAGCGGCCCCTTTATATTTATGGAAACTGGGAAAAAAGACCTGGACTGTGTCCATTAATTTAAGGTTTTTATGGTAGAATGGCAAATAGTGTAGGGAGATGTCATGCCCAATTAGCTAGTAGAATTGAAGTGCCTTCAAAACGACCATTCTACTCAGTGCTCAACGTGGCCACAGGGGGATTTTATGTTCCATGTCTAGCTATTTGTGTTCTCCTGTTTGGCCTTGGGCGTATAACTTCACTTTATGGTATGGTACCGGATTTTAGCTGCCCAGAGCTGTTTTTTAATTATTTAAAAGAATAGTTGGAACATGGCTATTGACTTTTCCCCTTAGAATAGGCTAGGACAGCCAGCTATGCAGGTGGTAATAACGGGCATTGTATTGCAGGAGCACGGGAGGTTGAATGGAGGAAGGACGTCATGGGGCTACTTAATAGGTTTTAATAATGTTAGTATTATGTTATTTAATACAGTATGGTAGTTTCTCTTAGGCCATATGGTTACTTTTGTGCAATGCAAAAAACGCAACAAAGGCCTCAATTTGAATTTGTTGCCATAATGGCCTCTTTAATGTCCATTGTGGCCTTGACTATCGATGCTATATTGCCAGCAATGGCCACTATTGGGTTGGCTATCAATAGTTTGGATCCCACTAAAAATCAATTGTTGATTACCATGATATTTTTGGGATTGGGAGTTGGACAATTGGTTTTTGGTCCTTTGTCCGATAGTTTTGGTAGAAAGCCCATAGTGTATATTGGTTTTGTTCTATTTAGCATTGCTAGTGTTATCTGTGTATTGGCTCCCTCCCTTGAATGGATGATTTTTGGTAGGATATTGCAAGGGATAGGCCTATCTGCTCCAAGGACCATTAGTATTTCCATGATCCGGGATTCCTACAAAGGGGACTATATGGCCAAAATTATGTCTTTTGTAACGGCATTTTTTATTTTGGTTCCCATTGTAGCACCTGCCATGGGTAAATTTTTCTTGGATCATTTTGGGTGGGAGGCAATTTTTTATATGCAGTTATTTTTTACCATGGTGGTAGGTGTGTGGTTTTGGAAAAGACAGCCCGAGACACTGAAGCCCGAATATAAGGTTAAATTCTCCAGTCACGTGTTTATAGATGGGTTTAAGGAACTTATTGGATACCGTGAAACGGTAGCGTTTACTATAGTATCCGGTCTTATTACTGGGGCTTTTATGGTTTATTTGAGCGCCGCACAACAGATTTTTGAAACTCAATACGGTTTAGCTGATAGTTTTCCATTTATTTTTGCCGGATTGGCTATATCCGTGGGCTTGTCTACTTTGATGAACGGTACTTTGGTGGTTAAATTTGGAATGAGGAGATTGGCGTTGGTATCCTTAATTTTATTCTGTACCATTTCCATAGTTTATGTGGTCTTGTTCCATAATACCCAAAATCCTAGTTTACCTATATTGATAACCTTTTTGGCATTGCAGTTCTTTACTTTGGGGTTTCTATTTGGAAATCTAAGGGCCATAGCTATGGAGCCTATAGGGCATATAGCAGGGATAGGGGCTGCCATTACTGGTTTTGTATCTACTTTGATCGCTATACCTATTGCCACCTATATAGGTATTTTTATATTGGGGACAACACTTCCGCTCTTTGTTGGGTTTGCTATTTGCGGACTTGCTTCCCTTGGTATTTTTATGCTGATGGGAAAACGTTCGGTCGTGGTAAGGGTATGGCAAAGGGCAAGAAGTTTCAGGTAGATCAAAACACTGTTTTCGGTAATCTAAAATTTCCTCTTCGCGGTTCATCTGCTTTTATGGTCCAAGAGCCTTTTCTTTGATGAATCACCTGCTAATAGTGGTTGGGTATTTTGTAGCCAAGAAGGATTTAGTTATTGTTATTTGGTGCAGATAGACAAGTAGTAACCATCAATATCTCTTATGGAAAATTCCCTACGTCCCGAATTGGGGTTTATGTGTGGTGTCTTTTCTATTATAGAATTTAGGGATTCTGCGTTTTTCCATATTAGATCCAGGTCATCTACCACAAAATATAGGATCAACCCATTTCCTGCTGTTATATCTGGATTGGAAAGGGTAGGGTGATCGTGTTCCCCCCATTTGTGCAGGGAAAGAATCTGTTCCCCCTGCTCATTTAATAGAATTTCAAATGTTGGCCCACCGTGACCGCTTTTGCATTGTAGAAGTCTTTGGTACCAATTGGAACTTTTTTCCACGTCTTCCACGGCAATAATGGGTTCTGTTCTCATCATGTTTTTCTATTTATTATAAGTTTAGTTGTTGTTCTCTATTAAAAGTCTATTTTCAGTCCGCCAAAACAGATAGCGTAAAGATTGTAAAGGATAGCTCCGATAGCTCCCAATAGAAACCCAATTCCCGCAAAAATAAGTGGCATCCCCAAGAGTGCTCCAAAAGCCAGCAGGGTCCCCACACTCAATCCTGGTGTAGACATGGCTTCAGGGCTAAGTAGGCCTAAACTGACCCCAATATCAATAAGGAGTCCGCCGAAGGCGTACAGTATTCCGCAGAGCAGGCCAATTAGCAGTCCCAGAAAGGCCTGGAAACAGGCAAAGGGGAATAGCTTTAGTCTTTTTATAGGTTTCATAACAGTTATTGCTACTACCTACCAAGTTAGGCATTTTATGCCAAGGTATTGCAATTGACTATAGATGTAATATTACCCAGGAATCAGGTAAGGGGCACGAAACGATTAACCTCTTAGGTCAACAATATAATTCTTTTGGTGTGGTAAATCGGAGAGCTGTAATCAGGTATAGAGTTATACGTTAGATATAGACATTATTTTTCAATTGGAAAGGTGAGGTCCTATTTGGTAGTTTTACTAGATTCCTAAAAGTATTCAACACCTTAAAATAGGACCTTTTATATGGCCTTTGACGGCTTAAATACCCCAAAAGCCAATCCTGATTTAGGCATTGGCTTTTAGGAAATATTTTTTTCGCAATCCAAAGGATACGCGCACCAATAGAATTAGGGCCGGGACTTCAACCAACGGACCAATAACCCCTGCGAAGGCCTGTCCGGAATTTAATCCGAAGACCGCTATGGCAACGGCGATGGCCAGTTCAAAATTGTTTCCGGCAGCTGTAAAGGCCACCGAGGCTGTTTTGTCATACTCTGCACCCATAGCTTTGGTAAAGAAAAAACCTATAATGAACATGAGCGTGAAATAGATTAGTAGGGGCAGGGCAATAATTAAAACGTCCATGGGTATTTTAACGATCAGTTCACCCTTTAGCGAAAACATGACCACTATTGTAAATAATAATGCGATCAGGGTCATTGGCGATATGGTTGGGATGAATTTTGTTTCGTACCATTCCTTGCCTTTTAGCTTCACTAAAAAGAATCTACTTAAATAGCCTAAGACAAAGGGGATTCCCAAATAAATGGCTACACTTTCAGCAATGGTGGCTATGGAAATATCTACAATGGCGCCTTCAAAGCCAAAGTACGGAGGAAGTACTGTGATAAAGATCCAGGCGTAAAAACTATAGGCAAATACTTGAAAAATACTGTTTAGTGCCACCAGTCCTGCACCATATTCACTACTACCTTCCGCCAAGTCGTTCCAAACAAGAACCATGGCAATGCAGCGGGCCAATCCGATCAAGATCAGTCCTACCATATACTCTGGGTAGTCCCTTAAAAAAGTAATGGCAAGGGCAAACATTAAAAGAGGCCCTACAATCCAGTTAAGAATTAATGAAATGGATAAAATTTTGGTGTTTTTAAAGACTTTGGGCAAGAGGGAATAGTTCACCTTGGCCAAAGGAGGGTACATCATTAGAATCAATCCAATTGCAATAGGTATATTGGTGGTTCCACTATTGTATGTGTTGATCCATTCAGGAAACTGTGGCATAAAATAACCGATACCTACCCCTAATGCCATGGCCATAAAAATCCATAGTGTTAAATAGCTGTCCAAGAAGCTTAGTTTTTTGTTCAAAGCCATTTAAAAGGGTTTTATTTGAGCAAATACGTATAACAATTCCGTTGCAATTTGAAGGCTTCTTTCTTGATATTTTTCAGCCTGCTGCGGCGTATTGTCAAACGCCTTTGGGTCATCAAAAGTAATAGGAAAGCGTTTTTCAGCTCCTGGGATAAATGGGCATCCCCCGTCTGCCTGCGAACAGGTCATTACCGCAGCAAATTGGGATTTGGGATTAAAATCATCATCCAATTTCTTTGAAAACCCAATGACGGGAGGCTCATTCTCGGCATATTTTACACTGTAAATGGGGTTTTTTCCTTCAGAAATGGTTTCTATTTGGAATCCAGTATTTTTTAGGGTTTGTGCCACAACAGGGAATAAGGCAGTAGATTCTGTTCCTCCAGAATAACAGTGGACGTTTTTTATGTTAAAATAGAATGCCATTGTTTGTGCCCAGACCTGGGATAAATGACTCCTTCTGGAATTATGGGTGCATATAAAATTAATCCTAATGGGTTCTTGGGTATCTATTTTCTCCTGAATATACAGGGCAAGCGGTTGTAATACTTCTTTGCGCTCTTGGCTTATAAGGTCAAGGTCCAAGTTAGCTATCTGCTGTTCAATGTTGGCAAATAGTTTTGTCTTTACTGCTGTCATGGAATGTGATTTTTTAAAGTGGATAAAGGGGTTAGCAACATCCGGAATTGGGAGTGCAACCATTGGCTGAGGTTCCCTGTAGTTGGGATAGTTTTACTTTTGGTTTTTCTGCAGGGATATCACATTGCTCCTTGGCCAGGCAATCTGTTTGTTTGGTATTGAGGAGAAAATTGGAGCCATCAAAGTCCAATCCAAATTTTTCTATGGTTTCACCTTGATATTCCACTTCTATTTCCAAGTCGCCAATTTCCAATACCTTTTCCGAAAGTTCTATGATGTGTACCAATTTCTCAGGATGTAGTCGGTGGTCATAATCGTTGGAATCCCATAGCTGAAAATTTACAACCTCTTCTTTGCGTACGGTACCACCGCAGTCAATAAAGTTTTTGGTGATTTTGCCAACCTCTGTCACGTGAAAGTGATTGGGGACCAATTTGCCATTGGGCAATTGAAAAGCAATGGTGTCCAAATTTCCTAGTATTGTTTTTACCTCTGATAACTTCATTTTTCTATTTGTTTATTGCGATTATACGATTAATGAATTTAAATTTTTTTAGCAACAATCTCCCTGAGTGGATATATCCTGATTTAAAAATTGATTAAGAACACCCTTCATCTTCAGCCATTTGTCCGTATTGATACAATAGCATACGCTGGTTCCTTCCACACTTCCTTTTATTAGTCCCAGGAGTTTTAATTCTTTTAAATGCTGTGAAATAGTAGGTTGTGCCAACCCTATTTCGTTTACCAGATCTCCACAAACACAGCTATTTATTTTAAATAGGTGCTGCAAAATGGCAACCCTTGCAGGATGGCCAAAGACCTTGGCAAAACTTGCAATTTCATTTTGTTGGTCAGAGAATATTTCTGTTTTAGCTAAACCCATTTTATTTGTATTTGTACATTGCAATATTACGATGAATAAAAATGTAGACCAAAATTTTTCTGTTTTTTTTTGGGTTATATTCTTTTCTTGTAGGAAGAACTACCGTATAAATGAATTTGGTGCTACCCAATATTTTTTGAATTGGAGGAAATAACCTATGTAGTACTGGTCTATTTAACCTTTATACTTCAATAGGAGGATGCTTTTTCAACAAAATTAGGTCGTTGATTGCATCCCAAAGGTCAATTCTTTTTTGAAGGGCCTGTTTTGCAACGCTTAAGGTTTCGGTCCATTTAAGCTTGTCTTCACCACAAAGTTCAGCTATCATTTGAAGCGATAATGGCCCATGTTCATCTCCATCCAATTCAATATGTCTTTGTAGGTAATAGATTAATTTATGATAGGAATTATTGTCGGCGTCGGCATTGTTAAGTATTTCGATGAACATATCGGGAATAACATCTTCTCTCCCAAAGGTAAATGCGGCGGCTATCTGATGTGGTTTCTTAGTATCTATAATGTTAAAAGTGAACTGTACAAATTGCTTTATCCGCGTATCGATCGGAATTTCATTTAAGGAATTTGTCAGATTACCTTCGGATTTTAACAGCTTCAATAGCTTGTATATGTTTCTGTTGTCGGCACCAATTTGATCCATGGCATCCAAATACATTTCAAAATGACTCTTGGGGTCTCCCAGTTCGTTAATATCGCTTTCCTCTCCAAGGACAATTTCATTTATAAATCGGGATAGTTTGGGGTTACTGCTAGGAACCCATGGTAGTGTCATGGAAGTAAGCTCCAATTGAAGTGCCTTTAGTAAAGACATGAAATCCCATACGGCAAATACGTGGTTTTCCATAAAAATTTTAATATCCGAAATACTTTGAAGGCTTTCATATACCCTATGTTTCTGTAATTGGTTTCTTAAACCGGCTATTTCACTCTCAATATGTCTTATTCTTTCCATTATATAAGTTTTTAGCTGTTTAGGGCTATGTTAGTTTTATGGCTTGCAAAGATAGGTTATAGGATCTTTATGGAGGCAACAAGGCATTTGAAACTTGCTGTTTAATGATAAAGGTGAAGGTGTTTTTGAGATTTCTAAAAGGCATTGCCAGGTTATTTATATAGGTAAACCTAAATTGAATAAGGCTCAATTGGCTTAGTAATCACATTAGGGCAAATGAGACCTTTTCCTAAAAGAATCCTATAAGCCTGCTTACAATTTTATTTCCAATGTGCATCCTGCTTAATTGGATAGTTGTTTTTCATGAACCAGTGAAGAACATGGGTCTATAGAAGTAGTTGGAAGACATAGGAATTGATGTACCATCCTTTTTAAGAGGAACAAATGCGTTAGCAATGCTATTTACCACCGTATTTGTATGAGAATTGGGCTAAAAATTTACAATTTAGGTT
>CAXAVP010000220.1:0-7197 GCA_963972175.1 uncultured Arenibacter sp. | reverse complement strand
TCAATAAAATGCCGGTTGTAGCGTAGTCCAAACGGTGAACAGGATGTGCTGTGCTTGCATCGGGGAGCGTACTTTTTTGTAGGTTCTGCGCCAGGGCGTTGGCAATGGTTTTAAAGTGATTGCCGCTGACCAATATTCCGGCTGGTTTATGAATTGCCGCCAGGTAATCGTCCTCAAATAATACCTTAAGTGTTAGCTGCAGTTGCTTCTTGGGAGGAACTTCCTTTAAAATGGATAGACCAATGCGTTCTCCGCCCTTTATATAGGTGGCTGTGCTAGCCACCTCCCCATTTACCCTAATATACTGTTTCTTTAGGGCTTTTTTTAGGGCCGACTTTGTGGAAACGGCATTAAAAATACCCACCCCGTACTCCTGTAGCCTCATAGGATGGGGTAGTTTGGGAACAATATGGATTTCTGTTGCTGTAATGCTTTTTGTTTGGGTGTCTATATAGGTGTAAAATTAAGGATCTTTTTGGGGAGTGTGCTGTTGTGGTTTCCTGATACCGGAATTTAAATATAAAATATAGAATTGCTGTATAAGAGCAGTCTTCATAAGTAGGTGCCACTGGTCTGAAAAAAATCAGAGGGAACCCTATATGAAGACTGCTCCTTGTCCTTGTTATTTTAAGCTAGACAAATTAATGCATAGTTCGTAAAATTTTGTTTTTTATATGTAGTACAGGTCCCTGTATATTTCATATCCCGGGCCCATAACATTTGCTATTTTTTAATGGTATGCTCCCAAAAGATACCGCTGATGTCTGTAATTTTGAGGGTATAGGTGCCTTTGGCCAAGCTTGATAGCGCATCATTGTCTAATCTTAATGTTGCTTTAGCTCCTAAAGAAACCAATAAACTATGCTTAGCTGGTTTTATTTTGGCCACATAATAATTTGAGATGTTTTTATGATCTAGCATTGCTAAATCTTCTTGGGTGTATTGAATAATTGAATTGTTGTTATGGTCCAATAACTCAATACCAATAACCCAAGAGCCGTAAACATCTACACCTTCTGTTCTATATAGGTCAAAAGAGAGTGTGTTGTGGTTAATCTTACCTTCTGTTATTTCCAATTTTGGCTTTACGGATTTATTATGGAGGGATCCCCATAGTCCCCCGTGAAAGACTTGGTTGGTCATTAATGTAATTCCTAAAATAAGTATAGAACCTATTAAGACCACCTTAGGAAAAGCACGCTCCTTTACGGGCAAATCGCCCGAACCTAGCCAATGAAACCATTTCTTATGAGTGAAAATAAAATTATTGTTCATTAAATAATTATCCAATGAATATTTTCCACTACCGGTTAAAAACAGAACAAATCCGGTTGCAATGCCCAGTATGCCAATTTGCCACTCGTCCAAACAGGTAGTTCCTATCCAACCAGCCCCTAAAAGTATGCCCATAGCCAATCCAAATACACCAATACTCATTAGGCGGGTAAACAAGCCGAACATAATGAAGAAGCCAACGATACCTTCTATAATGGTAAAGGCAACCATATTAATCCAGAGTATATCCGGGTTCTCTACCAGGTATTGAATGATTGGTTTTATGCCTAAGGCATTAGGTAAAAAGTGATTGAATTTTTCGCCAATATAACCAGTGGATTCGGGGTCTAATTTGTTGTCTAAGGCTACTCTTCTCCAAAAGGCAGAGAAATATGTCCAACCTATAACTAACCTTATGGCCAAGGTTAAAAGCCCTGGATCTTTTTTAATATTTATATTTTTCATGGCTTCTAAATAGTTAATGAAATAAAACCTTGCTTGCTCAATTGGAATCCGTATAATATGCCATTGGGGGTTATGGCTATATTATTGGGCATTATACTTGGATCTATATTGAATGTCTTAAGTGAAATTCCACAAACAAAAACTTTTACGTTTTGAGTTTTGGCCTGTTTTAACAACTCCTTAAAATTGGAATTGTTCTGTATGTCCTTGACTGTTTTTCCACAAATTATCACATAGAATTGTCCATAGTTTTTTCCGTCTTCTTTTGCCAATTCATTGGCAGTTAGTAAAACAGGCTTGAGTTGTTGAATGTTTTTAGACAGCACTAAATAATTGTTTTGTTCAAGATTAAAATCTTGTGCTTGTACTGATCCAAATAGCATTAGGAACAGGGTTGTTAGAAATATGATATATTTTTTCATTGTTTTTAAATTTTTAATTTTGAATTAATACTAAAAAAAAGAAGTCCGCCAAGTATAGCTACATTCTTAAATAATGGTCCTAAAGTGGACATTTGACCTACTTGAACAGTTAGGGTAATAGGAATTAAAACGGCAATTAGCACTATGGCTGCAATTCTAGTTCTAAAGCCTAGTAGGAGAGCGGTTCCGGCAATCAGCATCACAATGCCAGAGAGGATTACTGCTGTTTCTGGACTCCCTATAAAACTGCCTATAAAGGCCATTCTAGAATTTTCTATTCTACGAACCGTTTTTTCCGTATTAATAAAATGGCTTGTACTTGCAACTATAAAAATAAGGGCAAGCATAATTCGAAGTATAACTACAGATTTGTAGCTCACTTCAAGTGATTTTTCTTGAATTTTCATTTTGTTATGTGTAATTGATCATCACAGCTATAACAGCTGCTTTAAATTTTCATGCTCAGAAAATCAATTACGAATAAACCTTTATATTTTGGTACAGGATGTACAAGGGGACATCAGAAATAAGTTGGTTTTCTGATGGGTTAATGATGTAGTATTCTCTAGCTAATCTAATTCTAGGTTTAAAAGAAAAAACTTTTGGAATTATGAAGTTAGCAAACTTAACAGTTGGTTGTGTGTTGAGTTGAATACTATAAGAAGTTTCATAAGTCTGGCAATCTGATTGGGAAATTGTAGATTGACTTTTATTTAAAACTCGCGTTAGGGAAACTCCTGTTTCAGCTTGAATAAAATTCCTGATTTTACAGGGGGAAAGTAATAGTAGAACTACCAATCCAAGAATGGACAGTATAGTGCTGATCTTTATTATTTTAAATTGTACTTTCACTTGGGCGAAAATAGGATTTATTTTTTTCGTTTTTGTTATTTTTATCTTAATAAACACTGGCGGTCTGGACATCCTACAGGTTGTAAGGTTTTCTTCCCTTTAATACCTTTTTATTTAACCAGCTCAAATGATATTTTGGCTCCGTCTATGACCATGCTTGCGTCAGCGGACGGTGCCTACCACAGGAACTCTTAGTTATTGTATGCGGTTTTTTTATGAATGGCCGTTAAGGTTCTATAAGGATTCTGGCTTGGGGACCAATATTTTAAATAATTTATTATCATGTAAGTTTTCAAAATGTTTTTCATTTAGTAATTCGTCTCCAAGGGTATCCGACAATTCAAGAGCCTTTTTAATGTCCCTTAATGCCTCCGTTTGTTTATCCAATTTGGAATAGGCACAGGCACGCTGCCAATAGGCCAGGGAGTACTCATTGTCCAGCTCAATAGCATTATTTGAAAGATTCAATGCCCAACGTACTTCCCCTATTTCCAATAGGGCATCGGCCTTATAAGTCATGGCTTCAATATCATCCGGTTTTATATCCAAGATTTCATCATAGACCGAAATCTTATCCTCCTCACTTTTTTCCAGTCCAACCCGCATCCATAGGGAATGAATGGAATTGGTATCGGTGATATTTTTTTGCGTTTCTATGATGACCTTGGAACGCTCTGTCATTTTCTCCTCTATCTGTTGTAGACGACTCTCATAGTCGGACGTAAGCGTTTGTATTTTCTTGGCCATATCAATCTTTAGACTCTTTTTTATATCGTTTAAAGAGCGCCAACCTAAAAGCACCAACAGTGATGCTGCTGCAGTTATGATGTAAAAAATGTTGTTTATGGTGCTTGTGGTATAATCAATGGCCCTATCGGAGGACTCTAATTTGGCCTCAGCAACCTGTTTTGTGACCTCTGCCCTCAAACTCTGATTCTCTTGTCGTAAACTTTTTATCTCATCCAGGATATATCTTTCTATCAATGGCCTGTATAATGGCTGCTCCAAAGAATCAACTTGAACGGTATTTTGAGGAAATAAAGTAGCTGGTACAATAAACACTAGTGTTGCTAAAAATAATTTTGCCATGCTGGTATTGAGTTGTTTATAATACAATTAGGCCGCAAGGTTTATAAAAATTTTGACGCGGCCAATTTTTCATCTTTCTCCTTAGCGCTTTAAGAAAGCAAACCTGTGAGAATGGCTTTTAGGATTCTTAAAAAATAACGGATTTTGGCTGTTTATTGCTTATAAACAAGGGTCTTGTAAAAGAAAAGTAGGGTAGTTGTAGGTAATTGTTGTCGACTTCGTAAAAGTGTCCAACGCATAGGTTTAACAGTAATTTTTGCTGCTTATAAAAAGAAATGTTGATAACATTGGCCTCAGGGCAGGACACAGAGGCTAATCCATTCCCATATTGGTTAATAATGGTAGCTGCTTGCTGGGAAGTTTATTGTTGTGGTAGGAGTAAGATGCCCGCTTAACAGCCTAGGCAGACTCTCGAGAGGGAGGCACTCATTTTTCAGTCAACAAAGGTTTATTTTAGTTAGCCCATGCCTTCCCATTATAGATTAATAATGCCAGTTACTTCTTGGGTAGTAGTTATGATTATGGCCCGGGAACAGACAACACCAATTACAGGAAGTCTCCGTTGGTATGCCTTATTATGGGGTGCAGCTTGGGTGATTATTTAGTTAGTGATACCAATAACTCATCCAATCTTTCCAAGGTGGAATTGAGTCCGGCTTCCATTCCCATTTGGATGACGGTTTCTAAGTCTTGTAAGGAGTTATAGGTGACTACGGTCTCTACCTGTGATTGTTGGTTTAAGTCCTTGAATGTTACATGCCATTTGGCCCTGGGCATATTTGGGTTCAGCTTACCGTTTTCATCGCAAAATCCGTCCAAGGATTTGTAATAGTCTATGGGTTGTATTTCCGTAAAATCTGTTCGTCCCCAATGTTCCGTTCCGTTAGGTTCTATCATGGCGTATAACCAATGTCCACCTACTTTAAAATCCATTTCCTTGGTTTTGGCGGTCAGTGGTTTTGGTGCAAACCATTTTTCAAGATATTCACTCTTGGTGTAGCAGTCCCAAACCAATTGGCGGTTGGCATTAAAATTTCTTTTAATGGTCAGGGTGTTGTTTTCCTTGTTAACTATAAAGTTGGTCTTTGTCTTACTTTCCATGTTGCTTGTTTTTTATGGTTATTAAAAGTTCATCCAGCTGGTTGAAACGGTCCTCCCATAATTGCCTAAACTGTTCCAACCATTGGTCTATTTCTTTCATTTTATCAATTTTTAATTGATAGAATATTTCCCGACCCACTTTTTGTTGTTCCAACAATTCGCACTCGTTTAGGATTTTGATATGTTTAGAGACGGCCTGTCTGCTAATATCAAATTCTTCGGCCAATGCATTGGGGGTTAGGGCCTGTGCAGCGATGAGCAATAAAATAGCCCGTCTTGTTGGGTCTGCAATGGCCTGAAAAACATCTCTTTTCATAAAAACTGAAATTGCAAGCTTACCAGATAGTTCTCTTACATTTTTCCGTTATCGAAATCTGTGAGAGAAAAGGTACTTACGAATCGTAATCTTAGGCTTTGTTTCTATCCCAGAAATTTGGGACATAATTTCAGAACGTTTGTATTTTGAGTATATGTCACTCATTTATATTTCTAGCATTGTCGAGCTTATTGAAGAGGTAAGAGATCATACTTAGTAAATCCAAACAATCAACGTCATTATATATGGCAGGGTAAATTTCACTTTTTGGTTCATGCATTGCAGGATTTCTAAAACCGGACATTACACCCATAGACATATGCTTTTGCCCCCGTTCAATATTTTTGTCTGTCTCCGTTACATTAGGAGAAACTTTTAATGGTTCTGTATCTGGTCCAAACGCTTTGCCCATTAATTCAACACCAATTTTATCGACCTTTGATTTTCCCTTAACTTCTTTTTCGTATAATTTAATACATTCTCCAGCAGCTCTGAGATAATCTCCTTTCTCGTAGTCATCCTTCGAAACACTTTTGATGTTATTGTTTAAATACCTCCAATGATACTGTGGATATTCTGGAACAAGAGCATGTAGATTCTCTATCGTTTCGCTTTGGTCTATTTCGGAGAGTTGCGATTCATTCACTTTTGTGATTAAAACATCCAGTCTTTCTTTAACTTCCTTGGGTACAGTCTTTAACCAGTCGTCAATATTGACATTGGTTTTTTTTTGGACGTTTATTTTTCTTTTTTCTTTCCGCTTATTTCTCCAATCTTGCTCAAGGTGTCTTAAAGTAGCAATTAGAAAGTTTTTAAGTCCAGTGGTAAGATTAGTTTCCCAATTGATTGATTGTCTATCAGTAGAGATTAAATCTTCATCCATCTCATCAACAAAATCAACGTCTAACCATCCTGTGGTGTATGAGAAAAAATGACTTGATTCAGTGGCTCCAAAAAACTCCTGAGCGTTGACCATCCTTCCATTTGCGAAGAGTGTAATTCCTCTTAGTCCCGGCTTTAAAGGTTTTTCGGTGCTTATTATCGTACCATGAATATCACTTTTTTTGCTATAATCTGAAGTTATATCAACAGATGTTATAGGGAAAGCCCACTCGAACTCGGCCTCAATACTTTCATACTTTAGCTTATTATCAATTAAGATAGGGTCACCATCATTTAACGATAGGTATACTTTGAATTCTTCGTCCTTAAAGTTGAAAAGCTTTGCAATACTTATGGAATAAGCCTCTAAAGGAAAAGTAGATACTCTATTCAATTGTTCGAGAGTGAAAGTTGTTCCAGTATTCTCTGTTGTTTCGTTTTCTTTAAATTTTGGAGTGTAATCCTGATCTTTCCAATTTGTTATTTCTTCCCAATCAAGTATAAAATCAACTCTATTATTGTCCTTTACAGTCGAAATTCTAATACGGTTCCCTATTCCAAATAATGCTAATTTTCCAAGTCCTTTTTTTCCTGTAGGCGTTCGTTCACATGAAGACTTTTGTTTTTCCTCTCTTCTATTTCTGCCAATTCTAAGAAAAAATGTGTTGATTTCATCAAAAGACATGCCAGAGCCATTGTCTTCTACAATGATTTTTTTCTCATCCGCATCATATAATTTAATATGTACTTCTGTGGCACATGCATCATAGGCATTAGCTATTAATTCAGCCAAGG
>CAXAVP010000219.1:0-7226 GCA_963972175.1 uncultured Arenibacter sp. | reverse complement strand
TCTTGCCATCCTCTATAATCCGTTTTAACATCTATGGTTTCCCCATCCAAGGTTTCCATATATAGCTTTAGGGTAGCCTTTACCAGAGGTTCCAAAGCGATATTTTCTGTTTCCACCTTATCGTCATTAAGAATCCTTACATACACCAAAAGGTCGTCTACCAAAGTATTAATGGCCTGGGTTATGTTCAGCATTTTCGGAAAAAGTTTTTGTGCCTCCTTGAAATTTTTGGTTTCGACCAGCATGGATACCAGGGCAGAAACACTGGTAGTGGGAGCCCTTAAATTATGGGCCACAATATTATTGTATTCCAGAAGTTGCGCATTGCGCACCGATAACTTGTTGTAGGTGTTTTCCAAGCTGTTTTTTTTAATTTTCAGCTCCCTGTTCACTGCTTCCAAGGACTCCGTATATCTTCTTTTGTAAATTTCAGCCTTTGTTTCTATAAGCGCCAAATACAGCAGGGCAAAAACACCTAGTACATTGATAAGCAACAAGATATAGATTTCTTTTTTTAGATCTACGTTCAACAGCTTGGACTCTATATGATTAAGCAATAGCCAATGGTTATTGGTTCTAATGTTGGCCAACTCATATTGAAAAATTGGTATTCGCGACAGTTCCTTCTTAAAATCCAATTCGGATTTAATCCATAAATCCCCGTCATGGTATAGAAAGGTTGTCTCCTCCTGATTGAGGGAATTCCATAAGGCCGGATTCTCTTCAGAAAAGGTGGTTTTTTTTGCATCAGGAATCAGATGGGCAAATTCTTTATTACTGTTGTTACTGGCCAAATAATTACCTTGGCGGTCCAGCAAAACGAAAGGATAGTGGTTTTCCCTCTTCAACATATCAAGAAGTTTGTTAGCACTGAAATTAATGACCACAATCCCCAATTTTGTACCACTGCTATCCAATATGGGGGCCACTCCCCTTATCATGGGCTTATAAGGCACTTCCAACACTCCATTCTCCTTGTTAAGATTTAATGGGGATAGATAGATCTGATTCTTTTTTAAATCCCGGGTCTCCAAATAATAGTCCCTGTTGGCCTTATCCTGTAAGGATGTACTTTTTACGACATTGCCATTTTCCTCCCGGTTCAACCTAAAGACCTCCTGGCCTTCCGTATCAATAAGCCTGAACTGACTGTAGCTGTCCAGCCCAATTACAAAATCACCTATTTCCTTTTCCAAATGTGCATTGGATTCCGGATTAAAATCGTTTCTACTAAATTGGTATTGCTCCCAGTAATATAGATTGGCAATCATAGGCTTTATAAGCTCCGTGACCAATTGCTTTTTATTGGTGAGCTCTTTCTGTTGTAAGGTGATAAGCTTATCGTTATTCCTACTAAAAATCCATGCCGCAGCCAAAATACTTAGGACCAATATAGGCAGGTAGTACTTACAAAATCTTAAAAACAATCTTTTAAGCAAAATAAATGCAATTAATAGTTAAAACATGTACTCAAAAAAAGTACGGTGCCTTAGGCAAAATATGTTTTGGGGGAAAGTTTAAGCCAGCTTTTAAATACATAAGCTGGTTCCCAAATATAACTAAAATAAGATGTCGATAACTATTTTAACTTCTAAAATTTACTAAGAAAAACCATACAAAAAATAAGTTAAATTCTTAACAAATCAGATACTTAGGCTAGTTAAGTCCCTTCTTACAAATTGGACGCGACGGCAAATACCAGCCAGATATGGCAACGATCTAAAGCGAAAGGGTGCTGAACGAAATCATAATATAGACCACAATAATTACTACCACTACCGAGGCTATTAAATCCCAAAAGTTATAACTGGATTTGTTTTCTTCCTTCTGATCGGCTGTTACCGTACTAAAGGTTAGTCCGGCCAATTGTTGGGCGCTAGGTGCCGGATAAAACATGCTTACTATAACGGCAATGGCCACACAAAGCGCAAAGTAATAGGCGGCAAAGATCAACCAGTTAATATCTGCCAGTGCATATAGAAAACTATCTTTGGTAAAACTGGATTTTAAAATTTCCAAGCTCAGTTTGGAAAAGCCAATGATCAATCCACCTACCAGGGTAGCAATGGCCCCATTGGAATTTATACGCTTATAAAAAATTCCCAATAGGAATACGGCGGTAATAGGCGGGGAAATATAAGCCTGTACATTCTGTAGGTATTCATATAGTCCGTCTGATAGTCTGGTAATGACAGGTATCCACAACAGCCCTAGTCCAACCACAAAAAAAGTGGCTGTTCTTCCAGTTTGCACCAATTCCTCTTCGGGTTTTTCGGGTTTCAATTTTTTATAGATATCCAGGGTAAACAAGGTAGAGCAGGAATTGAATACAGAGGCCAGGGAACTCATCAGGGCCGCCAATAGTCCAGCCGCAACCAGGCCACGGAATCCCGAGGGCAATAGATTGCTCATCAAGACTGGAAAGGCCTCGTCCGGACTGTTCCAATCCAGCTTCCCCTGCATTTTAAGACCCAAGGCAACCACCCCCGGAATAAGAAAGAGAAAAACGGGCATGAGTTTTAAAAGAGCACCAAAGATACTACCTCTCCTTCCTGCCTTGATACTTTTGGCTGTAAGCACCCGTTGCACAATAACCTGGTCTGTACACCAATACCAAATACCTACAATGGTACTGGTAAGGAACAATGGTAACCAAGGATAATCGGGATCCGAATTGGGGCGCCACATATTAAAATAATCTACCCCAATGGTTTCCTTTAAAGCTCCCCAACCTCCAACTTCCTCCAGTCCCACAAAACTCAATATGCCTGCCCCCAACACTAGCACAATGGCTTGTATGGTCTCTGTATAGACCACGGCCCGCATACCACCCAAAATGGTATACAATCCGGTTAGGGCCACCGTGGCGACGGCCCCAATCCAGAACGGGATTCCCAACAATGCGGAAACCACCACTCCACCTGCATAAATGGTTACGGATACCTTAGTGAGAATATAGGCAATCAAAGAAACTAAAGAAAGTACCCATCTAGAGCGGGCATCGAAACGCTTTTCCAAGAATTCCGGCATGGTAAACACCCCACTTCTTGCATAAAAAGGAAGAAATACCCAACCCAACATCAACACTGTCCAGGCATGTAGCTCATAAATCAATAAAGGCATCTTATCGCCAGCCCCATTGCCCGCCAAGCCAACTACATGTTCAGATCCTATATTGGAAGCAAAAATGGAAGCCCCTACCATAAACCAACCTATGTTGCGGCCCGCCAGAAAGTAGTCTTCCGTATTTTTTTGTTTTTGTTTTATAACCCACCAGGCCACCCCTAGCAAGACAACAAAGTAGGCGGAAATAACCACCCAGTCCAATAGGTCCAATCCCTTCATTTAAATTTGGTTTAGTTGGTTTTTAGTATTTAAATTCTTTGGTAAAATAAAGATGGTAGGCACTATTTACGCCTTGGTTTTAAACTGATAGGCCGGGAGACCCTTATGACCTAAATTCCTGATCACAAATAGGGATCCTGCCAATGGCTGCTCTTCCAATTCCTTTTCACTAAGTCCTTTCCGGGCCGTGGTAACATAGAGGTCTTTAAAATCGGTCCCGCCAAAGGCACAGGAGGTAACTTGGGCCACCGGCATAGAGACCGACAATAATTTTTTCCCTGTGACAGGGTCATATCGGGCTACCTGCCATCCGCCCCAATGGGCAACCCACAGCATCCCCTCATCATCAATGGTCATCCCGTCTGGAAAGCCATCTGTCTCGGCAATATCAATAACCGTTCTTTTATTGCTCAAACTCCCACCATCATGATCATAATCATACCCTACCACCTTACGGGTGGGAGAATCTATAAAATACATAATTCTCCTATCCAGGCTCCACGCCAGGCCATTGGAAACAGAAATATCGGATTCTTTTTTGGTCACGTTTAGGGAATTATCAAGCATATATAAACTGCCCGTACTCCCATCCTCGGCTATGGGCATGGTGCCCGCCCAAAACCTACCTTCAGGATCGCATTTCCCATCGTTGAATCTGTTCAGCGGCATGTGCCCTTCCGGATCAATGATCATTTCCAGTTCTGTCGTTTTAGGATCAATCTTTCCAAAACCACTTTTCAAAGCAGCTATATAATCCCCCTTGTCCGTAAGGGCCATAGCTCCTATCATTTGCCCCACTGAGAGGGTATTGAGCGACTTTTTTTGTGGCGACCATTCATGGATATGCCCATTCAGGATATCTACCCAACATATTAAACTCCTAGAGGCATCCCATAAAGGGCCTTCTCCCAATTCACTTTTTAACTCGCAGACAACTTCTGGATGTATGGTTTGTATCATTGTTATAATTTGTACCCCTTGGGGCATTTTACTTCATTTTATTAACTCACTTTTTATAGGGAGACGGACTTACGGAGGTCCAGCCCCCGTCTACCACCACACTCTGTCCCGTAATATGCCTGGCATTGTCCGAAATCAGAAAGAGTACGGTTTTTGCTATATCATTGACTGTTGCCGGCCTGCCCATGGGGGTAATACTTTCCCAGGTCCCCAAGTAATCCTTGTCCTTTAGGGTACGCTCGGTCAAGGTAGCTCCTGGTGCCACAGTATTTACATTTATTTTATAGGGCGATAGCTCTATCACCAGATTCTTGGCCAGCATTTCCAAGGCGGCTTTGCTCATCCCATAGGCTGCTAAATTTTCATGTGCCTGATGCCCCGTTACCGAAGACATAAATAGAATAGATCCGCCACTAGCCTGCTCCTTCATCTGATTGGCCGCAGCTTGGGCCAAAAAAAAGCTTCCCCCAAGATTAACCTTCATCACTTCAAAAAAGGATGCTGCGGTATAGGTTAAAAAGTCTCCAAAAAGGGTGATTCCCGCATTGGCCACTACTACATCCAGTTTTCCAAATTTAGCAACCGCTGTATCTACCATCTGTTTTATTACCGCCATCTCACTGGAATCCCCGGTAACTCCGGTACATGTACCTTTTTCGTACTTCATTCCCTCTACGGCCTTGGATACCAGCTTAGCATCCAGGTCATTTAATACCACCTTGGCTCCTAACCGGACCAATTGCCTACAAATTTCCAGGCCAATTCCTTGCCCCGCACCGGTAACAATAGCTACTTTGTCTTTAAAATCCATGATGCTATGCTTATATTAATGGGAGTCCCTGCTCACTTCACTACCCGATTTACCCCGTAGAAAGTCCATATCGGCCCCTAAATGTGCCTGCTGTACATGGTTGACATATAAATTTACATATCCCCTATCCACTATTGGCGGAGGCAGTTCCTGATCCTTCTTCCTCCGCTCCAGTTCTTCCTGACTTACAGCCAGTGTAAGGCTGCGGTTATGAACATCAAGTGTAATGATATCCCCATCCTGGATGACCGAAAAATTACCGCCCATGGCCGCTTCTGGTGACACATGGAGCACCACCGTACCAAAGCCGGTACCGCTCATACGGCCATCGGAAATACGCACCATGTCCTTCACCCCTTTTTCCAAAAGCTTTTTGGGAAGACCCATATTACCCACTTCTGGCATCCCAGGATACCCCTTCGGCCCAACATTTTTGAGCACCAGCACACAGCTTTCGTCCACATCCAGTTCGTCTGTATCTATTCTGGCCTTATAATCTTCTATATTTTCAAAAACAACGGCCCTGCCAGTATGTTTCATTAAATGGGCACTAGCCGCCGAGGGCTTTATCACTGCCCCATTTTCGGCAATATTGCCGCTTAATATGGCCAAGCCTGTTGCATCATTAAAAGGGTGATCAACACTACCTATTACATCACTGTCATAATTCTGGGCCTTTTGGTAGTTTTCCGCAATGGTCTTACCGTTTACGGTTATTACATCATTGTGTAAAATACCGTTAAGCTCCTTTAAAACTGCGGGCAGCCCTCCAGCATAAAACAAATCTTCCATAAAATGTTTGCCGGAAGGCTGCAGATTGGCAATTAGAGGGATATGGGACGAAAGTTTATTAAAATCCTCCAATTGTAAGGGCACACCAATGCGCCCTGCTATAGCCAAAAGATGTATTACAAAATTGGTAGATCCACCTATGGCCGCATTCACCTTAATAGCATTTTCAAAGGCCTTTCGTGTCAAAATATCGGACAGTTTTAAATCTTCCTTTACCATTTCAACTATGCGCAATCCGCTTAACTGGGCCAACACTTTTCTACGGGCATCGGCAGCGGGGATAGCAGCATTTTCAGGTAGGCTCAAGCCTAAGGCCTCCACCATACAGGCCATGGAAGAAGCGGTACCCATAACGGCACAATGCCCGTCACTACGGCACATGGCCGCCTCAATATTCCTAAGCTCCGCATGCTCCAACTTGCCCTCCCTAACATCATCATGGTAGCGCCATATATCACTGGTCCCAATATTTCTACCCCTGTATTTCCCGGTCAACATTGGCCCACCAGACACAACTATGGTAGGTATATCCACACTACAGGCCCCCATGACCAGGGAGGGAGTGGTCTTATCGCAACCACACAATAGTACCACGCCATCCAAAGGATTGGCCCGTATACTTTCCTCAACATCCATACTGGCAAGGTTTCTATAGAGCATGGCCGTAGGCTTCATAATGGTTTCACCCAAGGACATAACCGGGAATTCTACCGGAAATCCACCAGCCTCCCAAATGCCTTTTTTAACGGATTCTGCCAGCTCTCGGAAGTGACCGTTGCATGGCGTAAGCTCGGACCAGGTATTACAGATACCAATAACCGGTTTATTGTTAAATTCATAATCGGGAATTCCCTGATTCTTCATCCAGGCCCTATAAATAAATCCGTCCTTACCTGTACGACCAAACCAGTCGCCACTGCGCAGCTTTTTGTTGTCACCTTTTTCCATTGGTTATTTATGCTTGTTTGCGAATCCGTTATGATGGACCTCAATTGGTTTATAGATTAAAAACAGCGATTTTCGTATCCTCGATTTTTTAGGAACTAATCGGTTTTTTTCTATTTTCAGGCATGAATATCGTGAACTTTTCCGAAATAAAAAGACCCTTTTTTAAGGAATTTACATTTCACCCCCTCTCTGCCCATAATTTTACGCTACGCTAAGTCCCTCTTCGCTAAGTCTCCTGACTTAGCGCTCACACACACCTTTAGCAAAAAAAATGAGGCACCCTGGGGCACCTCATTATTAAAATATATTGTTTTGGGGAAAGGCCCCCAACGTTTTAAAACACAAACCTCATAAACAGCTCATTGGTGTT
>CAXAVP010000218.1:0-7331 GCA_963972175.1 uncultured Arenibacter sp. | reverse complement strand
AGACTTCGGACAGCGTTGTATAGCTGTGTGATGGAAAGTACAAAGTCAGGAGACTATGTGTAGTTTGATCCAAAGTCGGGAGACTTTGGATAGCGAAGACTTTGTACAGCTCGATTTAATGCTCGAAGGGCCGATTGTTGTAGGAGCATTGCTACAGTGATCTATTTTGTGGTCATAATAGTAAACGGGCCACTTCCAACCAATTGTTGGCACGTTCATACCCTGTAGTGTGTATATTGTGAGGAGAGGTAAATAATATTTTCCTTCCCTGGAAATTCTCTAGGTTGTAACTGCGATCATCTATCAAGATATCTCCCTTTAGAATATGCTTGCTACCACAGAGTATTCTATTTCTCCAATGGATAAACGGAAAATGCTCGTCGAGCCAATCACTTTTTTCCCTTAGTGAATTAGGGTATTCCATGGCTGCTGAGGCTACAAAAAGATCGTATTTTAGGGAGAGTTCCTTCAATACTTCTTGACTGTCCTTAATGGGTTCTAAAGCTCGGAAGAATCCGTCTGTCCTTGCGTGGTTCCTTACACTGTATTGGCGTTCCTTAGGAACGGATTGCCAAACCTCACGTCCCATACAGTCCATCTCCGTGAGGTTTTCATTAAATTCTGTATTGTACAGTGTTATATGTGCATTATACGCATCAGCAAACACCTCGTCCATATCAACAAATAAAGTCATTCAAATATATTTTATGCACTAAAATAACCAATTTTCTTGTGGAATGGAAGATATAGTTCCAAGGATGGAAGTGGTAACGGCCTAGAATGAATAGGGGAGGGTCTTGGGTTAATAAATTAAGCTCTATTGGCAAGACTTGAATTATAGATTGTGCTTATGCTTAATGCAGTTTGAATATACTAGTTGTTAAACTGTTAATTGTCTTTATTTTCACCCTTGTTGAACAAGGCATCCATCAATAATTTTATACCATAGAATCCTAAACTTATGGAAGCTACGGCCAAAATTAAGCCAGTTATCAAGACTGGCCAGTATAAAGGGTGTCCCTCATTCTTAAAGGCTTGGTAGATTACTATGGGAGCAGTAAACATTAGCCCAACCGTGTAGGCCAGATACTTTAAACCCTTTAATAATAGTGCCTTATTTGTTCTCATGCTGTGGCTCTTTTTGATGTTATATTAAGTTGGCTGGTTATTTTTTAATTAATAAACTATCGGAAAATGTTTGGCATACGGCAAAATAACCTAAGGCAAAATTAGTGTTATCCACGTTTAGGCTATATGTATTGTTGGTAATATTAATTATATTTCCTTTAACTGTAGTGGCGGGACTACTAAAAGGGCCCGTATCGGGTCCACTCTGAAAGATTAATTGGTTCATATAATTATAGAAATCCTTATCCACGCCATAAATGCTTATGATTACAAGTCTTTCGTCCTCCAATTTGCTATCGTAAAAAAAGGAAAATTCGAACTGCTGTCCTTGATAAAATTCATCTTCTGTAACCAAATACTCACCAAAATCAAAATCGAAGAGATAAAAGTCGTCCCTGGTCCCTTCATCTGTAAAGGATACTATTACTTCGGTCTCTTCCTCCCCAAATAGGGTAGTGTTTCCCTGCTCTAGCTGGTCTATAGGGACTGTTGGCACAAAAGTAGTTTTTGCAAGATAGATCTGATCTGCATGTTTTATGTTTAATTCCAATGCCCCTTGGGTCAATTGTTCCATTTCCCATTCGTTTTCGTACAGCCCAGTACCCGGAATGGATTCCACTAAGGTTAATGTTGTATTGGTAGTGGTATTTTTGATCGTAATTTCTTCTAGTTGTGCAGGGGAAACGGAATCAAAAAAGGAACTGCTGAGACTGGCTTTTACTTGTACCATTGCAGTTTGGCGGTTAATATCATCAATTTTGATCAGGGCATCAATTACCAACCTAGGTTCTTCGGTAGGAAGATCCACTTCAATAACGTCCTGGCAGCCTATGCTAATAAGAAAAACGGCATAATAAATAATCTTCCTCATGGTACTAAAATTTTATATTATAGGTGGCCGAAGGCACAAGACCAAAAATTGAGGTCCTTACAGCTTCATTTACACCAGTGTCACCATTACGGCTAAATCCTATGGAAGCGGCATTTCTTCTGTTATATAAATTATATATACTAAAAACCCATTCGGACTTAAGCTTTCTTCCTTTATTTTTTTTAGGGTTGAGAGTGGCCGAAATATCAATTCGGTGATAGGCGGGAAGACGCTGCTCATTTCTTTGGCCGTAATATGGGACAGAGAGATTTTGAAATTCAAATTGACCAATTGGATAATTGGTAGGTTGACCTGTCTGAAACACAAAATTACTATTAAAACTCCACTTTTGGTTCAATTTATAATTTATATAAAGGGATACGTCATGGGTTTTATCATAAGGAGTATTGTACCATGCCCCATTATTTATACCGGGTTCTGAAGTGGTCCTTCCAGGGGTTCTTTGTTCGGACTTGGAGAGCGTATAGGCTAACCAACCTTGAACGCTCCCTTCATTTTTTTTCACCAGTAGCTCTAAGCCGTAGGCCCGTGCCTGTCCGCTAAGGATAACCTGCTCAATAGCGTCATTGGCAATTAAATTGGCACCGTCTATATAGTCGATCCGGTTTTGAATATCTTTATAAAAAACTTCTGTCTCCAGTGAGTATTCCCCATTCTTTATATTTTTAAAATACCCCAGGGCATATTGATCCAATAATTGTGGTTTAATAAAAGGTCCGCTAGGGGTCCAAACATCCAAGGGTGTTGGTGAGCTAGTGTTGGAAAGTAGATGTAAGTATTGGGCCAACCTAGTATAACTGGCCTTTATGGAGTTATCAGGGTCAAAGGTATAGGCCATTGCCAATCTAGGTTCCAAATTGGTAAATGAGGCCAGTTGATCCGTTCTTTTAGGCTTTTCAACATCAATAGGTTCGGCTTCTTTATAGATCTGTAGAAATGGGTCAAAATATACAGGGTTGTTGTTTTGATATACATTTAGTTCATCTTGTCCAAGACGTACAAAATTACTAAGTCGCAAGCCATATTGCAGGCTCAATTTTTCAGTAACCTCCTGTTCAGCACCTATGTAAACAGCCAGTTCATTGGCGTATTTTTGAATTAACTGGTCTTCAATAATCCCGGAATCCGTGTCACTGGGTTCTATCTTACCAGGATTAAACCGGTAGTATATATTGTTGACACCATAGTTTAGTTGAAAACTGTTGCTTAGATAATGTTTGAAATCATATTTTAGATTGAAGTTCTGAATTCCTGAATTCCATTTGAACCCAACAAAATCCAATTTTAGACCATAATAGTAGTCCGAGTATATTAGGGATAGATTAGAGAACAGTTTATCGGAAAATAAATGGTTCCACCTAAAATTAATCACGGCATTGCCATAAATATTTACAAAACTATCGCTAATACCAAATACATCCCTACCAAAATATCCAGACATGTAAATGTTGTTATACTCATTGAGTTTAAAATTTAATTTGGTATTTAGGTCATAGAAATAGGCTGTGTTGTCCACATCAAAAAGAGGGAGAAATAAATGCGCATAGGATGCCCTGCCGCCTATAAGAAAAGCTGCTTGGTCCTTAATTATTGGGCCTTCTACCAATAGTCTACTGGCAACCGCTCCAATGCCTCCATTTACTTTGTAATTTTTGCTATTTCCTTCTTTTTGAAATATTTCCAAAACGGAAGATAGTCTCCCGCCATAGCGGGAAGGAATACCTCCCTTGTATAATTTAACGTCTTTAATAGCGTCTGGATTAAAGACCGAAAAAAATCCAAAGAGGTGGGATGAATTGAAAATTGTAGCTTCATCCAGTAGAATCAGGTTTTGGTCTGCAGCACCCCCTCTAACATTAAAGCCCGAAGATCCCTCCCCAGCATTGCTAACACCTGGCAAAAGTAGAATGGATTTTATAATATCGGTCTCGCCTAGGATGACAGGTATATTTTTTATGGTTTCTGCAGAGAGGGTGTTGACGCTCATCTGTGGTTTCCTAATGTTTAGTTTTTCAACATCTTCGGTAACAACCACTTCTTCCAATTGCTGTGCATCCTCGGCCAGTTGAAAGTTTAGTTTTTGATTAACGGTCAAATCTACCTGTTTTACTATATCCTGATAGCCTAGAGAGCTTATAAGGATTTCATAAGAACCTTTAGGTAGGGTTATGGAGTAAAACCCATATTCGTTGGTAATAACTCCAGTGCTCAAGGATGGTACGGCAACGGTAACGCCAATTAGTGTTTCGTTGCTCGACAATTCTGTAATGGTACCACTAAGGGTGAACCGTTCTTGAGAAAATATAGTGGTAGAATAAAAAAGAAAAAGGAATAACAGCAGTCTAATGTTCTTTTTCATTAAAGACAATTTTATCTAAAAGTATTGATAATAATTATGATGAAAAAAAAACTTGGGGTCTATTAAAACAGAAAGACCTTTTCAAGCATATGAAAAGGTCTTTCTTGTAGTTTTACCACTTCTTTAAATAGTTTCCAAGATAGTATTGAAAGTGGAGCTTGGCCTCATGGCTTCACTGATCAATTTACTGTCAGGTAAGTAGTAGCCTCCAATATTGACTGCTGCTCCTTGGGCATCGTTTAATTGTTTCAGGATTTCCTCTGTACTATTGGTAAGTCGCTCCGCTATGGGCGTAAAAAGTCCTTTTAGTTCCATGTCTTTATCTTGCGCTGCCAATGCCTTAGCCCAGTAAAGTGCTAAATAAAAATGACTACCTCTATTGTCCAATTCGTTGACTTTTCTGGAGGGCGATTTATCATTTTCCAAAAATTGCTCGGTGGCTATGTCCAAGGTTTCGGCTAGCACTAGGGCTCGTGGATTATTGTTTTTTTCGCCATAGTGTTCCAAGGAAACACCAAGCGCCAAAAATTCTCCTAGGGAGTCCCATCTGAGATGTCCTTCCGACAAAAATTGTTCAACGTGTTTTGGAGCTGATCCTCCCGCACCTGTTTCAAAAAGTCCACCGCCGTTCATAAGGGGGACAATAGACAACATCTTGGCACTGGTACCTACTTCCAGGATTGGGAAAAGGTCTGTTAAGTAATCCCTTAATACATTCCCTGAAACCGATATGGTATCCTGGCCGTCCTTAAGCCTATGTAGTGTGTATACCGTGGCTTTTTCAGGAGACATGATCTGTATATCAAGACCAGTGGTATCGTGGTCTGCCAAATAGGTATTGACTTTCTTGATTAATTGAGCATCATGGGCCCTATTTTCATCCAACCAGAATATGGCTGGTATGTTGGTTGCTCTGGCTCTTGTTACGGCTAATTTCACCCAATCTTGGATTGGGGCATCCTTCACTTGGCACATTCTCCAGATGTCACCTTTTTCAACTTCATGTTCTATGAGAACTTGGTTGGTATTGGCATTTATGACAGAAACCTTGCCGTTGTGCTGTATCTCGAAAGTTTTGTCATGGGAACCATATTCCTCTGCTTTTTGGGCCATTAGTCCAATATTGGGGACCGTACCCATGGTGGTAGGGTCAAAAGCCCCGTGTTCTTTACAAAAGTCTATGGTTGCAGTATATATGCCCGCATAGCTGCTATCAGGAATTATAGCCTTGGTATCCTGTGCCTTGCCCTCTGCATTCCACATTTGTCCGGAGTTCCGGATCATGGCTGGCATAGAGGCATCAATAATGATGTCACTGGGTACATGTAGGTTGGTAATACCTTTATCGGAATTGACCATGGCCAAGGCTGGTCCTTCTTCAATGGTTTTGGCAATATCCGCTTCTATTTGACTTCTTTCCGCTTCGGGAAGGCTTTGAATTTTATTGAACAAACTTTCCAAACCATCGTTGGCACTTATACCAATTTTATCAAAAGTAGCACTGTGCTTATTAAAAATATCTTGGAAAAATACTTTTACGGCATGTCCAAATATAATGGGATCAGAAACCTTCATCATTGTGGCCTTAAGGTGCAGGGAGAATAAAACCCCTTTATCCTTGGAGTCTTTTACCTGTTCCTGTAGAAAGCTGATCAAGGCTTTTTTGCTCAATACGGTAGCATCAATGATTTCACCCTTCAGAAGACCAAGGTTTTCCTTTAAGGTTTCCGTAGTGCCATCTGTTTGAGTTAGGACAATATTGACCGCAGTTGCCTCATTAAGGGTAACCGATATTTCGTTCGATTTAAAATCGCCTTGCCCCATAGTAGCTACATGGGTCTTGGAGTCCGTTGTCCAGGCTCCCATGGAATGCGGATGTTTTTTTGCGTAGTTCTTTACGGCTCTTGGTGCTCTACGGTCAGAGTTACCTTCCCTTAGAACCGGGTTTACCGCACTTCCCTTTACTTTGTCGTATCTGGACTTTATATCCTTTTCGGTGTCGTTTTTAGGGTTTACAGGATAGCTGGGAATATTGTATCCCTTAGCCTGTAATTCTTCTATGGCCTCGTTTAATTGTGGTACAGAGGCACTGATATTGGGAAGTTTAATAATATTGGTTTCTGGTTTTTTTGCCAATTCTCCCAATTCTGCCAAATCATCGGAAATTTGCTGCTCCTTTTTTAAGTATTCTGGGAATACTGCAATTATTCTACCGGCTAGTGAAATATCCTTTAGTTGGATGTTTATGCCGGCAGGTTTTGTAAATGCCTTAATTATTGGAAGTAATGATTGAGTTGCTAAAGCCGGGGCCTCGTCGGTTTTGGTATATAAAATTTTTGGCATTATAATTTAGGTTTTTATGTTTAAGCGGAGCAAATATACAATTTTAAAAGTGCCAATTAAATAGGGAAAGCCTTTAATATTATCTAATTGTTCAAGAGAGAGAGGGATAGGTTGTTCTTCCACGGTATGGAAGCTTAAAAGCTATAAAAATAAAAGCCATATCATTGTATAAAATACCTTGATATGGCTTTTTAGAAATAGTTTACAAATTTCTTGTTTTGCCTCTTGCAAAACGGCAACCATTGATTGCATTTGCATCACTAATTCAACGTTTGAATCACATTATCCTTAATAATACAACCAAGTGATAAATATGTTTCTACTCAATGTTTAATAATTTGATACGCATAATGAACAACTTGAAGTCGCATCTTAATAATATCAAAAAATTACAGATCAACCTTCCTGCCAAAGCAAGTGAGCAGTCCGATAACAAAAAAAGCATATCCGCTTTATAATGCTATAACACTGGGACAAAGAACGTAAACTTCGTGTGACATTCATAAATCCGTAGAATATGAATTACCAGCCACATATTAAAAATACTAAAATGTTCTTGAATAGGCAAATTATACAAAGGGTTTATTATCAACAGCTTGTACACCTTGG
>CAXAVP010000217.1:0-7347 GCA_963972175.1 uncultured Arenibacter sp. | reverse complement strand
CATGGATCTGGCTACCAAACCCACTACCATTGTGTACGAATCCCCTAAAGGGATTGCAAAAAACCTTATAGCAGCCGACAATACCCTTGCCATTAGGGTAGCTTCCGATAAATTTTGCAAGTACCTTATAAAAAAGTTTAAAAAGCCTATTGTTTCCACTTCCGCTAATTTGGCAGGACAACCAACTCCTAAGGCTTACAAAGAAATACCGGATGAGATTTTAAAAGGTGTGGACTATATAGTAAATTTGGACCGCGATAAAGTTAAAAGTACCCCCTCGTCCATTATTATGCTCGGTAATGATGGTACCGTAAAAGTGATCCGAGAATAAGAAATGATAGCAAGAAACCACGAAGAAGCTTTAAAAGACCCTATATTTTCAACTATTTCGGATGCGGCCAAAGAACTCTCGGTAGATTCTTACGTTATTGGAGGTTTTGTAAGGGACTATCTTTTAAAAAGAGGCACACCCAAGGACATAGATATCGTTGCTATAGGCAGTGGTATAGAACTGGCCAAATTGGTAGCCAAGAAATTACCTGGAAGCTCTGAAGTTAGTGTCTTTAAGAATTTTGGTACTGCCATGATCAAATTCAAGGAGGTAGAAATTGAATTCGTTGGTGCCAGAAAGGAAAGCTACCACAGGGACAGTAGAAAACCTGTAGTTGAAGATGGTAGTCTGGAAGATGATCAAAAGCGGCGGGACTTTACTATCAATGCCCTGGCCATTTCTCTTAACAAAAGGGATTACGGACAACTTTTGGATCCCTTCGACGGAATTGGGGACCTAAAAAGGCAACTGATAAAAACACCATTGGACCCTGATGTAACTTATTCGGACGATCCACTGCGCATGTTGCGTGCCATTCGCTTTGCCTCGCAACTAAACTTTATCATACACCCAGAGTCCCTTCAGGCAATTAGCGACAATAAGGAAAGGATAAAGATAATTTCAAATGAACGCATCGTAGATGAACTTCATAAGATCTTGGCCAGCAAAAAGCCATCCCTAGGCTTCTCCTTACTGCACCAAACAGGACTTCTTGCCTTTATTATGCCGGAATTGGTGGCTTTGGAAGGCATTGAGGAAATTGAGGGGCAACGGCATAAGGACAATTTTTGGCATACCTTGGAAGTCGTGGACAATATTGCCAAAAATACGGATAACGTGTGGCTAAGGTGGGCCGCCCTATTGCACGATATAGGTAAGGCCCCGACCAAAAAATTTGATAAAAAAATTGGATGGACATTCCATGCCCACGAATTTGTTGGTGCCAAGATGGTATATAAACTATTCAAACGCCTGAGATTACCATTGAACGACAAAATGAAATTTGTTCAAAAAATGGTGCTTATGAGTTCCAGGCCCATTGTGCTATCCGAAGACTTTGTGACCGATTCTGCAGTGAGAAGGCTCATTTTTGATGCGGGCGACCATGTGGAAGACCTTATGACCTTATGCGAGGCGGACATCACCACAAAAAATCCAAAAAAACAAAAGCGTTACAAAAACAATTTTAAAATTGTACGCCAAAAAATTGAGGAAGTAGAGGAAAGGGACCATATTAGAAATTTTCAACCCCCTGTTAGCGGGGAGGAAATCATGAAAACCTTTGACCTAAAGCCATCCAAGGAAATAGGAATTATAAAAGAAGCCATAAAAGAGGCCATTTTGGAAGGTGAAATTCCAAATGAGTACGAAGCCGCCTATGCCCTAATGCTGAAAAAAGGTAAAGAAATGGGGCTTGTATCCCAGTGAATCCCGAATAAACCGAAACCTAGGTATTCGGATAATATTTTGTCAAGAAAATGAACCCTGCGCAGGCCTAATTCTAACCAAAGAGTAGTATTTTTGCCCTGCGCTTTCAAATATCCAAATGCAAAAATATTTCACAAAAATTGCCAAAATCGCTTTAGTTTTGGTCTATCTGGTAATAGTGGCCGGAGCTGTGGTAAGAATGACAGGCAGCGGCATGGGATGCCCAGACTGGCCAAAATGTTTTGGTTATTACATTCCCCCAACCGATATAAGTGAATTACAGTGGACAGCCAATAGGGATTTCAAAAAAGGACAGGTAATAATTGTAGATGACTCCCTATGGGTAGCTAAATCAAATTTTATTACCGCCACTACCTACAACAGCAATAATTGGGCGCCATATACCAAACACGACTATGCTGTTTTTAACCCCTTTCACACTTGGACCGAATTTATAAACCGACTTTTTGGGGCCCTTGCGGGAATTGGCACCTTGGTCATGGCCGTAGTATCATTTAGCTTTTGGAAAAAACAGCCTAAAATCACCATTCTTTCCTGGTTGGTTGTCTTTGCCATGGGGTTTCAAGCATGGCTGGGAGCCACTGTTGTATATTCTGTTTTGGCCCCGGCAAAAATAACGGTACATATGGTTATGGCACTTGTCATCGTTGCCATGATTCTTTATATAATACATTCCTCAAGAGAACACCAAAGTCCTTCTCTACCGGATAAAACAACCCGAAGCCTTTTATGGATCGCCCTTATTACAAGTTTGATACAAATAGTACTGGGAACACAGGTAAGGCAATTTGTAGACGAACAATCAAAAATTATGGGCGAGAATGCCCCCCATTTATGGCTTAACAATCCCTCTATTTCTTTTTACCTACACCGCTCTTTCTCTATTTTTGTCATTCTACTTCATGCTATGTTGGCTACAAAAATATTTAAAAAGAAGCTTGGGTACACTAAAATAAACTGGGTACTGGCCTTACTTTTTACTGAAGTTTTAACCGGTATGGCGATGTATTACATGGATTTTCCCTTTGGCAGTCAACCCTTACATTTGGTAATTGCCTCAGTATTGTTCGGTTTTCAGTTCTATTTGGTTTTGGAAGCCATATATGCTTCTAAAACAACTAAAACTTTGTAACTTTGCCACCACAAAAAAAGTACCCAATGATATATAAAATTAGGATAATATTAGATGCCGAGGATGATATTTTTAGGGATATTGAGATAGAGGAACACAATTCCATGGAAGACTTTCACAACGCCATAACCCAGGCTTTTGGCTTTCTAGGAAATGAAATGGCATCTTTTTATACCTGTGATGATGATTGGAAGCAAGACGAGGAAATTGCCCTTTTTGACATGAGCGAATCCGGATCTGATGTTCGATTAATGAATGAAATCCTACTTAAGGATATTCTTACGGAACATTCGCCCAAACTTATTTATGTGTACGACTTTCTAAGTATGTGGACCTTCTTTGTGGAATTGGCGGATATAGTAGAGAAAGAAGATGGTCGCACCTATCCCAATACACTTTTCAGTTTCGGGGAATTACCAGACTCCCCTCCCGAAAAAGAGTTTCAAGCCGATAAAAGTGAGTACGATTTTGACAATACCCTGGACAACTACGAGGATTTGGATTTTGATGAAAACTGGAACTAATATTGAGAGCGATAAGCTCCGAATTTTGTTTTTTTTTAACGACCTTCATACCGTCTTGTTATATCCAATAAATTACCTCTTTACCCAGTTAGGAGGACCAAGAACAGATTAACCATAATTTTGCACTAGATCTATGATCAATTTATATACTACCCAGATTGAAACCATTTCCATACATCGTGTGGGAAATAAAAATAAGAGTGAAGGTGCTTTCCTATCAGAGGAGCCATTTTCCCTTAATGATGAAACAACAGGTCTCTTAAAGGAATATTTCTTTAAGCCCTTTAGGGAGAAAGAGGAGAATTACTATCATTTTGCCAACGAAGTGGATCTGGAATTTAATGAAATGCATAAGATCGTTTCAGATATCTTTAACGACCCTAACAGCCTTCATGAAAATTCAAAAAAAATTGCCACCCATTTATTTGACCAATCGAACCACCCACATATAAAAAGCGGAGAGGTCTATGTGGCCTATCTCACTGATCTTTTGCTGGACAATGTAAAGGTTAATGCCGTTGGGGTATTTAAAAGTGAGCTTAAACACGACTTCCTTCAGTTCCAGGAAAATGGCAATAACTTGGACATCCTGGTACAACAAGGGATCAACATCAACAAACTGGACAAGGGTTGCCTAATCTTTAACACCGATAAGGAAGAAGGATACAAGGTTCTATCCGTGGACAGTAATAAATACGACACCAAATATTGGTTGGAAAATTTCTTAGGTGTAGAGGCGTTATCGGACGACAACTTTAAAACCAAGAACTATTTAAAATTTTGCCAGAACTTTGCCAAAGATGTGGTATTACCTGCCGAGGACAAGCAACAAGAAGTATTGTTCATGAACAGGGCAGTAAACCATTTTGCAAAAAATGACGCCTTTGAAGAATCCAATTTCTTGAATGAGGTGATGGAAAATCCTGAATTAATCCCGGAGTTTAAACACTATAAGACTGAAAAAGGGCCCAAATTCAGTATAGAGGATGTTTCTACCTTTGATATTGCCAATAAAGCCGTTTCGGATGCCAGAAAGAAAATTAAAAACGTAATTAATCTAGACACCAACATCCAGATTAAAATGGATTTTATCAATCCCGAATCAGCGGAAAAATTCGTTGAAAAAGGATGGGACGAGGAACGTCAAATGTACTACTACCTAGTATATTTCAACAAAGAACAAAAAACCTAGTATACACAATCTTTAATTAGAGCGTATTGAAATAACTATAAAAGGGCGAGGTTTAAATAACTTCGCCCTTTTTCCTTGCTCAACAGACACAAAGACCTGCATCCCTTGACATTTACATTTTAATCTTATTCTCTATAATCTGTTTCATACTTACATCTTGGTAATTTCTTTTTACAAAATCCAAGGCAAGGGCCAATACCTCCCCCATGGTCTTACAGGTTTTAAAATCAATATCGCCCGTGAGTTCATGAATATGCATAGAAAGGCTAGCTATATTTTCATCATTGGAAATATGATCGGTCTTGGCTATGGATATTAAGCGTTTGATACGGTTACCGGAACTTAATATCCGCTTGGCTACAATGGAACGCTCCTCTATTTTGTACTGATCAACCGAATTGCGTTGTAACTTATCCTTGACCAACATTACCATTTTAAAATTCTCCTTGAAAAATTGAGGCCTATAAACCTTTAGCTTGCCCTCATAACACTGTTGATCAAAGTCTATTGCCCTGATCTTATACACTACATGGTCAAAATCATGGGTGGGCACAATTACATAATTATAGGAACGCATATCACCCAATAAACGAATCATACAGCGCTCATTAAATTTCACAAATTCTTTCGCCAATTGCGATTTTTCGGACTCCGAACAGGTAGGCAAAAACTCCTTGATAAATACATCACCAGGTATACCGGCAATGTGCTCTTCAATTAGAGTGTCCTTGTAGACCAAAAAGTTAAGATTGTAAGGTGAAAGCATATGCTCCAGTTCCAATCCGTATATACGGGAAGCATCGGTCCTTTTTACATAGAAATAAGTGTAATTATCATTAAGTATATTTCTGACCTTGATCCGGAACGGTTTGGAATTACCAAATGTGCAGTAGTCCACAGCATCCACATTTAAAAAAGGGAAAATGCTGTCGCTCCCATCGGAATGAAGAATTGAATACACCTTTTTAAGACTAATATCGATTTCTGCCCGATCAAATTCACTATAATATACCCGCACCCAAAGTGTATCCTCTTCATTGGAATCATACACCACCACAGAACCCGAAAACCGCAAGAGGTCTTCATAGAAAATTGGTATTTCAATTTTTCTACTGTAGTGTTCTAAATAGGCGTCCAATTCCTTACATACTGGAAAAGCAGGTTTTTTCTTGGACATTAAGCGTTCCTCTGACATCTAAATAACATTAATTTGTAACAAAATAACGATTTATTCGTCAAGTAAGTACAAACATCTAAAAAAACTACTCCGTTTTGGAAACTATACTATCCGTAAATAAACTGACTAAAAAATATGGATATCTAACAGCCGTAAAGGACCTATCCTTTAGCATAAAAAAAGGTAATGTTTATGGTATTTTGGGACCAAATGGCAGTGGTAAGTCTACCACCTTGGGAATAGTACTCAATGTTGTAAACAGCAGTGAGGGCGAATTTTCATGGTTTGGCGGCACCCTATCTACCCATAAGGCCCTAAAAAAAGTAGGCGCCATTATAGAACGCCCCAACTTCTATCCGTATATGACCGCCATACAGAATCTTAAATTGGTGTGCAAGATCAAAGAAGTGAGTGAAAATAAAATTGAGGAAAAATTGGAGCTAGTGGGACTTTTAGATCGCAAAAACAGTACGTTCCGCACCTTTTCCTTGGGAATGAAACAGCGATTAGCCATAGCATCCGCCCTACTGAACGATCCGTCTATATTGATCTTGGACGAACCCACCAATGGATTGGATCCACAAGGCATACACCAGATCCGGGAAATCATTAAAAAAATAGCGGGTCAAGGCACTACCATTCTGTTGGCTTCCCACCTACTGGATGAGGTAGAAAAAGTATGCAGCCATGTTATAATATTGCAAAAAGGAGAAAAGCTCTACTCCGGACCCGTAGATGGCATGCTAAAGAGCCACGGATTCTTTGAGTTAAAGAGTTCGGACAATGAGCGCCTGGTCTCCTATCTTGGCCAACATGCAAGTTTTGGTAGTATTAAGCAGGAAAATGGACTGGTAACCGCAATTTTAAAAGAAGAAATGGAGGCTCCAAGACTGAATCAGGATCTGTTTAACAACGGAATAATACTCTCGCACCTGGTAAAACGCAAGGAGAGCTTGGAAGAACAGTTCCTAAGCCTGACCAAGCACACTAACCACTAATATAAAAGCCTCAAGCTCCCTTTAAGATATGCTAAGATTACTACAAATAGAATTTATAAAACTTTGGAACAATAACGCCAGTAAGGTTTTAATACTGGCCTATTTTGCCCTCATCCTGTGTATGGCCCTAATCGCGGCCATAAAATTTGATATAGGCCCCATACAGTTCCATGTTGCAGAGCAGGGAATATTTAATTTTCCATATATATGGCATCTTAACACTTGGATCGCTAGCGGGCTAAAGCTTTTCTTGGCCATAATAATCGTATCCATGATGGCCAATGAGTACAGCAACAAGACCTTGAAGCAAAATTTAATAGATGGCTTGAGCAAGAAAGAGTTTATTGCCTCCAAATTTCTCACAGTGCTGGTCTTTTCTATTTTTTCCACCATTTTTGTTTTTGTGGTTTCGCTGGTTTTGGGGCTCCTATATTCAGATTACACAGAAATGTCCATTGTTTTCTCGGACTTGGACTACCTTTTAGCGTATTTGATTAAGTTGATCGGATTCTTTTCATTCTGTCTTTTTCTAGGGATTTTAGTA
>CAXAVP010000216.1:0-7394 GCA_963972175.1 uncultured Arenibacter sp. | reverse complement strand
GCCGTGGCATTCAGACCCAAAACGGCACTTTGCTTCACTGTATGGTAAATCTAAATAATGGCCTACACGTATTTGGCAGTAAGGACCATGGAAAATCTTGGTTCTTTATAGATACGCCCGTAAGTCCCGCCGATGAATCCAAAATAGTGGAATTGGCCAATGGGGATTGGATGATCAATGCAAGGGCCAACAAAACAGGAATGCGCTATGTTCACCTATCCAATGATGAGGGTAAAACCTGGGAAACAAAGGCAGCTCCCAATTTAATAGATCCTGGTTGCAATGCCAGCATTATCCGCTACACCTCTATTGAGGATGGTTACAAGAAAAATAGATTGCTGTTCAGCAATGCAAAAAGTGAAAAAGGGCGGGTTAACATGACGGTCAGAATAAGTTATGACGAGGGCAAAACCTGGTCCGAAGGCAAAACCATCTACAAAGGTGAATCGGCCTATTCATCCATGACCATCATGGAAAACGGGGATATTGGACTATTTTTTGAACAGGATGATTACCAAAAAAATCCTTTCGTAAGCTTTTCCCTAAAATGGCTGACCGATGGTAAGGACAAATACAAAAAACCTAGAAAAAAGAAAAAATAGGGATCACCAACAACTGGGGCGGTTTCATTCCCAGTTTTAACCTTAAGACCAATCCCCCATTTAGATTTAAAAAAAATAGATACATTTAAAGGAAGAAAAATAACAAAATAGCGAACAACTAAAAAAGGCCTTGCCTATAAACCAGCATCATATGTCTACTATAAAAGATTTGGCCAATTATGACCATCCGGTTTCCAAAATGTTTTCAAGGCCCACAACCCAAGAGGAATGGGAGCAGTACAGGCTAACGGAAGATCAATTGGCCCATTACCGCGAGTTTGGATATGTATCAGGAATAAAGATGTTGGAAGAATCTCAGGTAGCCATGTTACATCGGGAATTGGAGGAAATAATGGACCCCAAACATCCTGCACACCATTTGTTCTATGAATTTCACAGTAACGAATCCCAAAATCCCAATTCGGTGTTATTCCACTCTTTAGGCCATTGGCGCATTACCCCTGGGTTTCATGACGTTCTTTGGAACCCGGCCTTTGTTATGGCCGCCTATCAATTGTTGGAAAACCAAGCCGTAAGATTCTGGCACGATCAATTGTTTTGCAAACCGGCTCGGCACGGTGGGGTGGTAGCCTGGCATCAGGATTACTCCTATTGGACCCGGACCATTGCCATGCAACACCTTACTTGTTGGACAGCCTTGGACGATGCCGATACAGAAAATGGTTGTCTTCATTATATCCCTAAAAGCCATAAGTGGGGGCTATTGGATGCCCCATCGTTGGCCGGGAATATGGATGGCCTTATGCTATATCTCAGTGAAGAACAAAAGAAGGCGTTTAAGCCGGTTCCCATTGAGCTAAAAAAAGGATGTGCCACCTTTCACCACCCTTTAATGGTACACGGTTCCTATGAAAATAAATCCAATAAAATCAGAAGGGCGTTTGTTCTCAACGTATTTGCAGATGGCACCATCAGCAATACAGACGAGGAACTACTCAGCGGCGTCCCAAAAATCCCAAAAGGAGAAAAAATGCAAGGAAAATACTTCCCTCTACTATATAAATAGGTTGATTAACCCTATTTCCTTGGACTGTTAAAAACATGATCAAAATGTGGCTCCAAATGACGGCGCATAGCATTTCTATAGGTCTCCGGTGTTCCAACCTTTAAATTATCCATAAGCATTCTATGGGTCACAAACTGCCCGGAGGAATATTGATATTCCGTATTGTTCTTCCTAGCTTCCTGTAAGTATTCATACTCAAAGACAGGTAACAATAGTCCCTGAAATCGCTGAACGGTGGGGTTGTTGGACATCTGATACAATTTGCCGTGAAATGCAATTTCCCTATCCAAGGAAAAGCGATTCCTTTCATAACTATTTTCTTCTTCCAAGCTTACAATTTGCTCCAATTCATCCAAATCCTTTTGCGTTTTATGTTCAAAAAGGAAATCGGCAATCCCCATTTCAAGAATGAGTCGGAGTTCAAACAAATTCCTTATAATATCTTCCCCCAAAAGTGTGGGGTCCAGAATACGCTCAAAGTTCTTTATTATATCCGGTTGGGTCAAAATCATACCCCTATGTTTCTTGGAATCCACAATCCCCAATGTTCGTAGTCGTAACAAGGCTTCCCTAACCACCGTTCTGCTCACACCAAATGCTTCTGAAAATTCCAATTCTTTGGGAATGGCATCACCAGGCTGTAAATTATTCTCTTTTAAAAACTTAAGGATTCGTATTTCGGCCTTATCAACCAATGATAAGTTATCCAATGGCTCCAACTTATTCAATTTACTCATGTGTCATTACCGTTATAGTTACATTCCCAACCAACATTATTCTTTTCTTGCGCTACTCAATTTTGCGTAATTTAAGACAATATTACAATTAATTTATATTAAAAACCTATAACTTGTTTTATGTGCAACATATTTGGTGGATCTGGTAGACGGTTACCTAGTAACTGAAAAACAAAATACCCAATATGGTTAACACCAACCTTGTGTTGAGTGGGCACATCATTTAAGAAAGTATAATATTAACCCCTTTAAAAAAACCACAAAATGAACAAACAAACTACAATAGGTCCAAGGCCATATGTTTTGGGCGATACCAACTGGAAGACGGTTCGGGAGCAAAAGTACACTGTCGCCATCTTGCCCTGGGGCGCCACAGAGGCCCACAACTATCACCTACCTTACGGCACTGACAACATATTGGCAGAAAATGCCGCTGTTGCATCGGCAGAGAAGGCATGGGCCGAGGGAGCCAAGGTAATTGTACTACCCAATATTCCCTATGGTGTAAATACCGGGCAGATGGATGTTGAACTATGCATAAACATGAATCCGAGTACCCAACTGGCCATTTTAAAAGATATTGTACAGGTATTGGACACCAATAATATTCAAAAATTGGTTATTGTAAACGGACACGGCGGGAATAATTTTAAACCTATTATCCGGGAGCTTAGTATCATATATCCCAAGGTTTTTGTGTGTGCTTTAAACTGGTGGCAAGCATCTAGGCCTAACGATTTCTTTGAGGAACCCGGAGATCACGCAGGCGAATTGGAAACTGCCGTAACAATGTACTTAAAACCCAATTTAGTATTGCCTTTGGAACTAGCGGGCGATGGCAATTCCCTTAATTATAGAATTAAAGGTTTACGGGAGGGTTGGGTTACCGCCCAGCGCAAATGGACAGCCGTAACCCAAGATACCGGTGTTGGAAACCCAAAAAAGGCCACAACAAAAAATGGAAAAGACTTTTTTATATCGGCCACAGATGCCATTGCCGAATTTATGGTGGAAATGCACGCTGTAAACATAGAAGACATGTACGAATAATAGGGTTTATGTCTTATACGTCGGCAAATAAATATGTTAAAAAAGTAATACATTAGTTGATATGTAATACATAATACATAAAATTAAGTATCTTGCGATACGATTATTAATTTCCATCCAATGAGAGTATCCAAGAGCACTGCAATCTTAATCATAACCTTACTTTCCAGTTTATCGGTTCTGGCCCAAGATAATTTAAACCTTAATACATCACAGCTACCGGATCTTCCCGCCCCAACCGCTAGTTCAAAATCTATTGGTTTTGCCGGAATGTTTGGAGGCATGGAAGACGGGGCACTCATTGCAGCCGGTGGCGCCAATTTTCCAGGGGCCTTACCGTGGAAAGGGGGGCAAAAAATTTGGAGTAATCAAATTTATTACCTTAAGGATAATCAGTGGCATATATCCCCTACAACCCTGCCTCAGCCCCTGGCCTATGGCGCTTCAATAACAACTCCGGACGGTATTGTATGTATTGGAGGAAACAACGCCCAGGGCAGCAGCAAGGCTGTATTCTTGTTGGATTTCGACCCTGTTACAACTAATATTAGTATTGTAGATTACCCGGCACTCCCCCAACCCCTATCCCATACCACAGCCGTACTACATGAAGACTTTATCTATGTTGTAGGTGGCTTATCCCACGGGAAAAGTACCAATTATTTTTTCCGATTGGACCTCAAAACAAAATCTGCCTGGGAACGCCTCCCTGACTTTCCCGGCTCCCCAAGGGCCTTACATACAGCTGTTGTCCAAGAAGCTTCAGATGCCAAAAAAATATACGTTATGGGCGGCAGAAATGAAAGGCCAGGAAAAGTTTCCGAAACCCCTACCAATTACCTGTCGTATAACCTAAAAACCAACAGCTGGAAACTGGAAGCTGACATTCGTATTGGTCAGGACTCCTTAGTACTAATGGGTGCATCCGCGCAGGCAAAGGGGTCCATGCATATATTGATCTACGGGGGTTCCAACAAAACACCATTTACACAACTTGAAGAATATGGTCTTAGCATAGAAAGGGGAAAGAACGACTCCATAAAAGAGAAGTTAATCCTGGAGCGAAATAAACTTTTGGATGAACATGCTGGTTTTAGCAAGAATATTATTGCTTATAATACCATCACTAAAAAATGGTTTGTACACCAAGCCCTTGATCAGCCTATCCCCGTTACTGCCCTATCACTTCATGATGAAGAGGATTTCATAATTGTTTCTGGAGAGGTTTCTCCGGGAATCCGCACACCTGGCATCCTTAAATTTCACAATGTTGAGGCCGCCCATCCCTTTGGTTTAATAAATTATGGGGTATTGGCAGCCTATTTAGCCGTTTCTGTGCTTATTGGTCTATACTTTTCAAGGAAACAACGTTCCACAGAGGATTACTTTACAGGGGGTGGGCGTATCCCTTGGTGGGCTTCTGGTTTAAGTGTATTTGGAACACTCTTAAGTGCCATTACATTTATGGCCATTCCAGCCAAAGCATTTATTACGGACTGGTCCTATTTTATGTTAAACATGACGGCCATACTAATAACCCCGGTTATCGCCTATTTGTTTATCCCCTATTTTGCCAGGTTACACATCACTACAGCCTATGAATTTCTGGAGAACAGGTTTAACTACGCGGCAAGGGCGCTGGGCAGTTTATCCTTTATACTTTTCCAATTGGGAAGGATAGGGATAGTTTTGTTATTGCCGTCATTGGCTATCGCTATAGTTACGGCAATCCCCGTGGAAGCCTGTATTCTTATAATGGGGGTGCTATGTATTATTTACACCGCATTTGGCGGGATTGAGGCGGTAATTTGGACCGATGTACTGCAGGTTGTAGTACTAATGGGAGGCAGTATATTGGCCGTGTTTTGGATTCTATTCCATACCGAATCATCCCTTGGTGAAATGATAACTCACGCTTCGGACATGAATAAGTTTAACATCATGAATACGGATTTTAATTTTACCGATTCTACCTTTTGGGTGGTCTTTATTGGTGGTCTGGCATCTGCTTTGGTAACCCAAGGAACAGACCAGACCATTGTACAGCGTTATTTAACCAGTAGAAATATAAAGGATTCCCAAAAAACAGTATTCACCAACGCCTTTTTAACCCTGCCAGCCACCATAATATTTTTCGGAATTGGCACACTTCTTTTTATGTTTTATACAGAAATGCCGGGAAAACTATCCCCAGCTATAAGCAATAACGATTCCATTTTCCCCTGGTATATTGTAAAAGAACTTCCCACTGGTGTATCCGGCCTTTTGATAGCAGGTATATTTTCTGCTGCCATGTCCAGCATTAGTAGTAGTTTAAATTCTGTTTCAACGGCATTCTGTAGTGATTTTTACAAACATTTTAGTCCTGGTATACCAGATTTAAGGCTACTGCGTATTGCTAGGCTGGCCACGATAGTCACGGGAATCTTGGGTGTTTTGTTTGCACTGTGGATGGCCAATTCCAATATTAAATCCCTTTGGGATGAATTTTATAGATATTTGGGCTTGTTCACCGGAGGTTTGGGTGGCATGTTCCTTTTGGGAATGCTTACCAAAAGAGCTAATGCAGCGGGTACTTTGACCGGTTTTGTTGCAAGTGGTTTTTTAATCTATTACATCAGTTACTACACGGAGATAAACTTTTTAATGTATGCCTTTTTTGGATTGATATCCTGCTACCTTTTAGGGTATTTATTTAGCTTTATGTTTGGGTCACAACGACCAAGAGCCACAAAGAACTAAAACCGAATTTTATAATTTACAACCCTATTACGGTTAAGTCTTATGACCATTGACGGTTGTTTTATTTGGAAAGCAAATGTAGTTCACCTGTTCTGGCGAAATCCTCCTTTTTCAACTTCCACCGTCTGTGGCTCCATAACCACAATTCCGGTGCATAATGAATGGCCTGCTCCAAAAGTTTGACATATTTTTCCATAACCCCATAATTGCTCCCGGTTTTTGCATGATCCTCTATTATATGAAACTCCAATTCATAATACCCTCTTCGTAACTTTTTAAAAAAAGGAAACAACACCACCTGATCTGTTTTCTTGGCAATCTTATCGGCCCCAATAAAAAAGGCAGTGTCTTGATTGAGAAAATGACACCAATACTTGCTGCTGATTTTAGTCGGACTCTGATCTCCGATCATGCAATTCAGGGTAAGTACCTTCTTTCGGTGATTATCAATTATAGTTCTATACCCTTTGTCCGACGCCACACAATTCACGCCAAAACGTTCCCTCATTATTTTGAACAACTCATCAAAGTACCTATTTTTTATAGGCTTATAAAAGGTATTGGAGCTATAGGGGAACATCAAGGGCAAAAACACCAACCATTCCCAGTTACCCTGATGGGCCGTGTACAGAAGTATACTACGTTGTTCATCAACATATTTCTGGATCAACTCAGGATTCTTGATCGCTAATCGCTTTTTTATGGTCTTCTCCCTTATCGTTAATCGCTTGAAGGATTCTAGCACTATATCGCACAAATGCTTGTAAAAATCTTTGGCAATTTGCTCTATTTCAGTTTCGCTCTTTTTAGGAAAAGCGTTGCGTAGGTTGGAATATACTACTTTTCTACGATACCCTATTACATAATACAACAGTACGTACATTACATCCGATATCCAATACAATAACCACATTGGAAGTACGGACACCAAGTAAAAGGGTATAAATTTAATTCTAGAAAGATACTTCATTTTATATCCACAAAAGTTCCTTAAACAAAGATCCCGTGCAAACTCACATGATGCGCCCTACTAAAAAGCCCTAAAATTAAATTTCTGGCCTCCCACTGATGCGTCTGCCATAAGACCCGCCTTGGGCAGAACAAAAACGGCCACGCCATCCTTGTATTTTGCATTAAGGGCGATCCCGGATTTGAGGGCTACAGCAGATACCTCTGCCGCAAAACTAAAGTTACCCTCTTTAAAATCGTTCAGTGCCCTATCATCCTCAAAGAATA
>CAXAVP010000215.1:0-7451 GCA_963972175.1 uncultured Arenibacter sp. | reverse complement strand
TAGCTTAATAAATTGCATGGTATTGCTATTTCAAATTTTGAATAAAAATAGCATTTCAAAGAGAATACCAAAAGTTAAAAAATGTAAAAATGTCAGTGAAGTACTGACATTTTTGCGAATTATGGAGTAAGAGTACCTTAATAAGCTGTTTATTCTTAAAGGATTAAGGTGGTGGTTAGTAAAAAGGATCTACGGAGCAGTGCAATTTTAAGGTAACCAAAAAATTATGCCTCTTGGTCCCAATGCGGAAAACCCTTTTCCCAATTTGAAAAATCTTCTTATATTCGGAATTCTCTTACGAGAAACTTCCCCCGATTGTTATAAAGAAAACACTAGCTGGGCTATAGTGGTGTTTTTACAGAATTTTATTAGATAGATTTAGTAGCACTGAAAAAAGAAAGCGATATCTGTGTGAACAGATACCGCTTTAAATGTTTTCACAACGGAATAATCCTTATTGTGAATTGCTTTCAGTGCAGTAAATATATACCAAATTAATTGAAAACCAAATATGAAAAGAATTTTAGGATTGGATTTAGGGACTACATCCATAGGTTGGGCATTTGTCAATGAAGCCGAAAATAAAAATGAACAATCATCAATTATTAGAACTGGTGTTCGTGTAATCCCTTTATCTACTGATGAACAGCAAGATTTTAAAAAAGGTAATTCTATTACAATTAATGCCGATAGAACTCTTAAGCGTGGCATGCGGCGAAATTTACAACGTTATAAGCAACGAAGAGCGGCGGTAATTAATATTTTGACCAAAATTGGGTTTATAGGTGACAATACTCTATTTTCTGAAGACGGTAAGGCAACACACAGTACCTACGAATTAAGAGCGAAAGCACCATTAGAAAGATTATCCAAAACCGACTTTGCTCGGGTCCTGTTGATGATTAATAAAAAACGGGGATATAAAAGTAGTAGAAAAGCTAATAATCAGGAAGAAGGGCAACTAATAGACGGTATGGCTGTGGCTAAAAAGCTCTACAAGGATAATCTTACACCAGGACAACTATCCTTTAATCTATTGAAAGAAGGTAAAAAATTGTTGCCTGATTTTTATAGATCTGATTTACAAAAAGAATTTGATGACATTTGGGATTACCAGCAGCGATTTTATCCGGAGCAATTAACTCAATCAAACAAGGAGTTCTTGAAGGGTAAAAATAAACGGGATACCGAATCCTATCTGAAAGGTGTTTTTCAGCTAGACAAAGCTGAAAACAAGGGGAGGGATAGGAAATTGGAACAATATGAATGGCGTAGTAGAGCCATTAATGAGCAAATAACTGCGCGAGAACTAATGTTTGTGCTAATAGAGTTGAACAATCAAATAAACCAGCCTAGTGGCTATTTAGGAGCCATAAGTGATAGAAGTAAGGAGCTATATTTTAATGGTCAAACAGTAGGACAGTATTTGTATCACCAGCTAAAGGTTGACCCCCATACCTCCTTGAAGAACCAGGTATTCTATCGGCAGGATTACATTGACGAGTTTGAAGCCATTTGGAAACAACAATCAAAGCATTACCCAGAATTGACCGATATGGTAAAAAAAGACCTGAGAGATATCACCATATTTTATCAACGCCCTTTAAAATCACAAAAAGGTCTAATAAGTAAATGTGAGTTTGAAACTGTGGAGAGGAAAGTCACTATTGATGGCGACACTAAAACTAAGTTGGTGGGCCCCAGGGTAGCCGCTAAATCTTCTCCTGTATTTCAGCAAGCGAAAGTTTGGCAAAATATTAATGCAATTCGTGTTAGTTTAAAATCTAAGGATAGCGAGGAATTTACTATTGATGAAGACACAAAAGCTCTGTTATTTGAGGAGTTGAACATAGTGGATTCCTGGACGGATAAAAAATTCTTAGGATGGCTATTTAAAGGGACCAATAAGAAAGCTAAAGATTGGAAAGTTAACTTTGAAAAACTAGAAGGCAATAGAACCCAATCCGCATTGATTGATGTATATAAGAAAATAGTTAAGATGGAAGGTTATTCAGAAATAGGTTCTGGACTTACTGCCATTGAAATAAGGGAGGCATTATCAATTTGTTTTAATGAATTAGGGATGGATCCCGAGATTATTAATTTAGATTTAAGTTTACAAGGAAATTCTTTCAGTAAACAACCAAGTTACCAATTATGGCATTTATTGTATTCCTACGAGGACGACAAATCACCTACAGGAATAGAAAGTTTATTGAATAAACTCCAATCAAATTTTGGTTTTAAAAAGGAACATGCTCAATTACTTTCAAATATTACCTTTCAGCAAGATTATGGCAACCTAAGTGTACGTGCCTTAAGGAAAATATATCCTTACTTGGAAGAAGGTAAAATGTACGATGAAGCTTGTAAGCTAGCCGGGTACAATCATTCAAGTTCCTTCTCCTCTGAGGAAAATAAAGAAAGAATACTTCTAGATCGCTTAGGAGTTTTAAAGAAAAATTCCTTGCGGAACCCTGTGGTAGAAAAAATACTAAACCAAATGATCAACGTGGTAAATGCCATTATGGACGACCCGGAATTGGGAAGACCTGATGAAATACGCGTGGAGATGGCAAGGGAGTTAAAAAAGACTGCCAAACAAAGGAAGCAAATGACGCAGGCAATTAGCAAAGCGACAAAGGAACATATTGAATATCGTGAGACCATAAAAAAGGAATTTGGATTGCGATACGTTAGCAGAAAGGATTTAATAAAATATAAACTGTATTTAGAATTAAAATCAATAGGTTTCAAAACCTTGTATTCAGGAACCTATATAAAACCGGAAGAGCTGTTTACCAATAAATTTGATGTAGAACATATCATACCACAATCAGTATTATTTGATGATTCCTTTTCCAATAAAACCTTAGAATTACGGGATATCAATTTAGAAAAGGGTAACGAAACTGCTTTTGATTATTGTCAGCGAAAGGGGTGGGCTAATGAATTTAATTCTAGGGTCCAAGAAACTTTTTCCCAAAAGGGTATGAAGTACGGGAAGTTAAAAAAGTTGCTTATGACAAAGTCAGATATACCAGAAGATTTTCTAAATAGGGATTTGGGAAATTCGGCCTATATCGCAAGAAAAGCTTCCGAACTATTAAAGGATGTTACCTGTACGGTAACGGCAACTTCAGGTAGTATTACTGCAAAACTTCGATCAGATTGGGAATTGATAAATGTGCTCCAAGAACTTAACTGGGAAAAATATAATACATTAGGGCTTACCTATTGTGACTATAATAAAGATGGGAAAGCCTTACCTAGGATAAAGGATTGGACCAAGCGAAATGATCATAGACACCATGCTATGGATGCCATTACAGTTGCTTTTACTCGGCCTGCGTTTATACAATATCTAAATAATATGAATGCAGGTAGTAATAAAGACTTCCGAATTAACGGGATCAAAGAAAAGTACACCTATCGTGATAACGAAGGAGGTAGGAAGTTTAAAAAACCTTTTGAAGATATCCGGGAGGAAGTCAAAAAACATTTGAGTAGTCTCTTGGTTTCCCATAAAGCCAAAAATAAAGTAGTTACCCTTAATAAGAACAAAATTAAAATAAAGGGTAAAGGGAATTATAAAACTAAAACCGAGCTTACACCGCGAGGCCAATTGCACAAAGAAACCATTTATGGAAAGTCATATTACCCGGAAGTAAAAGAAGAGAAGGTTAATGCTTCCTTCACCAAAGAGAAAATATCAATGGTAACCAAACCTATATATCGTGAAGCCCTACTGAAACGATTGGAAGAATTTAACAATGACCCCAAAAAGGCTTTCACGGGAAAAAATGCACTGTCTAAAAGTCCTATTTTTCTTAATGGCTCAGAAAAAAATGTTCCTGATATTGTAAAAACGCAAAGGCTACAATCACAATTTACAATTAGGAAAGAGATTACCCCAGATATTAAAGTTGAAAAAGTGGTAGATGAAGGTGTGAAAAGGGTTCTTCAAGATAGGCTAAAACAATATAATGGTAAACCTAAGGAAGCATTTTCGAACCTAGATGAGAACCCAATTCGTTTTAAAAAGGGCAAAAGTGCTAGTATTAAGCGAGTTACAATTTCAGGAGTAAATAACGCCGTTCCATTAAATGTTGCACGGGACTTAAATGGTAAAAAAATAATACATTCAAATGGACAAGAAGTTCCTACTAGTTATGTTAGTCCTGGGAATAACCATCATATTGCTATTTATCAAAGTGAATATGACGAATTAGATGATGTGGCGGTTTCCTTTTATGAAGCAGTTATGCGTAAAAATCAAAGCCTGCCCATTATTAATCCTAAAAATGAAAAAGGCTGGTCCTTGTTGTTTACATTGAAGCAGAATGAAATGTTTGTTTTTCCTTCTGAGAGTTTTAATCCAAAGGAAGTGGATTTGACCGATCCTACACTTTCAAATGTAATTTCCAAAAATCTTTTTAGGGTACAAACCATTTCAAAGGTTACTTATGGGAATAATGCAGTGCGGGATTATGTTTTTAGGCATCATTTAGAAACTAATGTGGATAAAAATTTACAATTAAAAAACCTTTCTTGGATACCTGTTAAAAGTCTAAAAAATCTTGCAGGTATTGTAAAGGTAAGATTGAATCATATTGGCAGAGTTGTTCATGTGGGTGAAAATTAAATTTAGAAAAAAATGATCAAACGCACCCTGTTTTTTGGAAATCCAGCCTACTTGAGTACCAAAAACGAACAACTGGTGGTCAAATTTCCCGAGGAAGAAAAGAGAGCGGCCACTATTCCCATAGAGGATTTAGGCTATGTGGTCTTGGAAGATCCCCAAATTACCATAACCAATGGCCTAATACGAAAGTTGGTGGCAAACAAAACCGCTATAATCACCTGTGACCAACAGCATTTGCCCTGTTCCCTGCTGCAGCCCTTGGTAGGCCACACAGAACAGACCGAGCGTATGCGCCACCAATTAAATGCCAGTCTGCCCCTGAAGAAGAACCTATGGCAGCAGACGGTACAGTCTAAAATAGACAATCAGGCCAATCATTTGTTGCTGAGAGAAAAAAACGCCCTAAAGCTAAAACGCTGGGCCAAGGAGGTAAAAAGCGGGGATGCCCAAAACCACGAGGCCATTGCAGCAGCCTACTATTTTCAATCCCTGTTTGAGGAAGTGGATGGTTTTAGTCGCAATCAAAAAGGGGTACCGCCAAATAATCTACTCAATTATGGATATGCCATTTTAAGGGCAGTAACGGCCAGGGCCCTGGTAAGTAGCGGTCTACTGCCCTCTGTTGGTATTTACCATAGAAACAAATACAATGCCTTTTGCCTGGCCGACGATATTATGGAGCCCTACAGACCTTATGTGGATGCCATAGTCTTTGAAATGGTAGAAGCGGGCGGCAATATAAGTGAGCTGAATACCTCTTTAAAATCCCAGTTGTTGACTATCCCTGCTATGGACGTAAACATAGATGGTAAATGGAGTCCCTTGATGAATGCCATGAGCCGTACCACCAACAGTCTTTATGATTGTTTTTTGGGATCAGGACGAAAAATATTGTACCCGGAATTTCAAAAAAAATGGTCGCCTTCATAATAAAACACAAGAAATTAACATTTTAAGCGTTGGTTAAGTAATACGGTTCCCCCCAAATACACCTTATTAAAGAAGGTGTTAAGGTAATATGGTATGTACTTGGTGCATATCCAATATTGGACATTATGATCAACCAGGACCATTTTTCACGGCTAAACCAATACCGAAGCATGTGGGTACTCGTATTTTTTGATTTACCGACCGAAACCAGAAAAGACCGTAAGGCGGCGACCTTATTCCGGAAGAACCTGTTGGATGATGGGTTTAGTATGTTCCAATTTAGTATTTATCTGCGTTTTTGTGCCAGTAGGGAAAATGCGGCTGTACATATTAAACGCACCAAAAGAAGGCTACCCAAACAGGGCAAGGTCTGTATTATGCAGATAACGGACAAGCAATTTGGGATGATAGAACTGTTCCACGGCCAAAAAGAGACGGTGCCCGAAACCCCGAGCCAACAACTGGAATTGTTTTAACAGAAAAAATGGTGAAACTACGGCCGTAGGCTACAGCTAGGAGTTAATTTTTTATAATTCTACGATGCATCATAATAAACAGGATACCAGCTTGTTACAGCAAGTATCCTGTGAATCATCCATAAAATTACAGAACTGAAAGCAATTCACAACAAAACAAAGAACACCAAGGCCGTGACGGTCCTGTGAATCATCCATAAAATTACAGAACTGAAAGCAATTCACAACGCTAAACACCCTAGCCTTCCTACGGGTCTACCTGTGAATCATCCATAAAATTACAGAACTGAAAGCAATTCACAACCCTATTGTGGTGTATGTTTGAAGATATGATCCTGTGAATCATCCATAAAATTACAGAACTGAAAGCAATTCACAACTAAAAGACGATTACACGGAATCGGACTTTACCTGTGAATCATCCATAAAATTACAGAACTGAAAGCAATTCACAACTACAAAGACCAGTTAACGTGAAAGGGGATGCCTGTGAATCATCCATAAAATTACAGAACTGAAAGCAATTCACAACCAGATTATAGGGCTTTTAGTGGCTTTAATACCTGTGAATCATCCATAAAATTACAGAACTGAAAGCAATTCACAACGCAAGGAGCGTTTGTATTATGGAAATTGGGCCTGTGAATCATCCATAAAATTACAGAACTGAAAGCAATTCACAACAGGTCTACCATCTTCTATTGAGAATCTTATCCTGTGAATCATCCATAAAATTACAGAACTGAAAGCAATTCACAACCTACAGGCGGCAAAGGAGGTTCGGTGCTATCCTGTGAATCATCCATAAAATTACAGAACTGAAAGCAATTCACAACCCTGTACTTATCCTCTTGAATGGCTTTTCTCCTGTGAATCATCCATAAAATTACAGAACTGAAAGCAATTCACAACTCCTGTTGTGTCTACGCTTGAAATTTCGTTCCTGTGAATCATCCATAAAATTACAGAACTGAAAGCAATTCACAACTTAGCTCCAATAATAAACATTCACGTAAACCTGTGAATCATCCATAAAATTACAGAACTGAAAGCAATTCACAACATGATGTTAAAACCAATACCAATATTACCACCTGTGAATCATCCATAAAATTACAGAACTGAAAGCAATTCACAACTCCTGCTTGATGGTCTGAGTGATATGGATGCCTGTGAATCATCCATAAAATTACAGAACTGAAAGCAATTCACAACATCGTCTTTCTCCAATAGGTACTGCATAAGCCTGTGAATCATCCATAAAATTACAGAACTGAAAGCAATTCACAACTGGTGGTCTTTGCCTTTAGCTGGTATATGCCTGTGAATCATCCATAACCCTTCACCTCCGCTCAGGACAGGAATTACAGAACTGAAATCGACAAAGGAGATTCTGCGAA
>CAXAVP010000214.1:0-7519 GCA_963972175.1 uncultured Arenibacter sp. | reverse complement strand
GAAGATTCCACCCCCTTATGGTGCATTTGCCTATTGGTTTTTTAATTTTTGCCTTTGTCCTGGAGCTTTATGGACGTAGGAAAAGAGTAGCGGATTTCTCCATGGCCATTGAACTTGCCTTGTTGGGTGGGGCTATAAGCGCCGCAGTCGCATCTGTTCTGGGATATATGCTTTCCTTGAGCGGAGACTATGACGAGAGCTCCTTGAATACACATTTTTGGTTAGGAACATTAACAACAATAGTGACGTTTTTTGCATGGACCATACGTTCGGGCAAGATCAATATCCCAAAATTAAACGCTCTTAAATCCAATATGGCTACACTTACCTTAGTAGTGGTATTGATATGTGTTACCGGACATTATGGAGGCAATTTAACCCATGGCAGTGATTATTTGGTGAAATATGCCCCTTTTGGAAGAACGGAAAAGGTAGTGCTGCCGCCAATAGAACACTTGGGAGAAGCTTCCGTATACGACTATTTGGTACATCCAATCCTTGATGATAAGTGCATTGGTTGTCACAATTCCAATAAGAAAAAGGGGGGGCTGTCATTAGAGGATTCAACCGGCATTATACGCGGAGGGAAAAATGGGGAGGCCCTAATTCCTGGAAACGCTCTAAAGTCGGAAATGATTCGGCGGACTATGTTAGATCCGCACCATGAGGACTTTATGCCTCCTGACGGGAAGACGCCATTAACAGATGAAGAAAAGTCCATTTTATCATTCTGGATAGAAAAGGGGAATGCCGATTTTAAGGTTGCTATGGCCAATTTGGAAACCCCGGAAGAAATAAAAAGTATCGCATCCCTGATGTTGGGATTGGAAGATAAAACCGGAAAAAGTGGTATAGCCTTGCCCGTTGTAGAGGAAGTTGGCGGGGAAGTATTAAAAGATATTATAAACGCAGGTTTTAAAATTAGGGAATTGGTATATGGGGCCAATGTGTACGAAATTGTTCTTCCCTCACAATCCGTCGGGAATGATAATACCAATGGTTTGGATGAAAAACTACAGAAGTTGCTCCCTATAAAGAATAATATTTTATGGCTGTCCGTGAAGGATAATCATGTTCAGGACAGGCATATGGAAACCATAGGGCAGTTCACTAATCTTCAGAAGTTGGAATTGGAAAAAAACCCCATTACAGATACGGGTGTGGGCTATATTACTTCAAATGAAAGTTTAACCGGACTCAACTTATATCAAACTCAAGTTACAGCATCAAGTTTTGACATTTTTACCAAAATGAAGTCATTGGAACGGGTTTATGTATGGGGGACGGCTATCACCGAGGACGAAGTAGCCAAGTTTAAGGCCAATGAAGAAGGTCCTACAATTATAGTGGGAATGTAGCCTATAACAATACTGTTGTAATATGATGTTCTCAGTTTTTTAGCCCAAGGGCTACCTCCTTTGGTTAATTGGGAAAATTTTAGATGTTTTTTTAAAAATATGTTGTTAATTTAGGAAAGATAATATAATATAGGTAAATATATGGTGTAAGCTGCCTATTGGTTACTGACCATTTATGATAAGGCTTATGCGCTCTATTTTACCGCAATAATTGCAGTTCCCTAATGAAAACAAAAGCTATAGTTCTTCTAATATTGACTGGGTTGATCGCTCTGCTGTTTGCCTTTAAATCGGGGCTTTTTAAAACAGTGGACGATAAATATGTTAGCCAGAAGCTACCGGATGTGGTGGATTATAATTTTCATATAAAACCCATACTTTCCGATAATTGCTATACCTGTCACGGACCCGATGCCAACAAAAGAAAGGCAGGTTTGCGATTGGATGATGAGCAGGCGGCATTTTCAGAGTTGCCAGAGAACCCGGGGAAATATGCTATCGTGGCTGGCAAGCCTAACCGCAGTCTTTTGTATCAACATGTAGTTTCAGATGATCCAAAACAAATAATGCCCCCACCCGATTCGCAATTAAAGTTAAATTCCTACGAAAAAAAACTGCTTAAAAAGTGGATTGAGCAAGGGGCCAAATTTGAAAAGCACTGGGCTTATATACCGCCTCAAAAAGCTGATCTCCCACAAAATGAGTCAACCAACTGGGGGAAGAATGAAATTGACGCCTTTATTTTGGAAAAACTGGAAGAGAACAGCCTATCTCCTTCCCCAAAGGCGGATGACCATACGCTGATAAGAAGAATGAGTTTGGATTTAACGGGCCTACCACCTAATGCAGAGCAGTTAAGGCAGTTTCTTTCCAATACTTCCAACGATATCCTGGAGCAGGCGATAGATGAATTTTTAGCTTCCCCGGCCTATGGGGAACGGATGACACAGGTCTGGTTGGATGTGGCCAGATATGCGGATTCCCACGGCTATCAGGATGACAGTTATAGAAGTATGTGGCCTTGGCGCGACTGGGTTATTCACGCTTTTAACAATAACCTGCCCTATGATGAGTTTTTGACCATGCAATTGGCGGGCGATCTCATGCCCAATGCAGGTTTGGAGCAGGTCCTGGCAACGGGATTCAACAGAAACCATCCTATTACCCAGGAAGGTGGCGTTATACAGGAGGAGTATCACTCCTACTACGTCTCGGACCGTACCAATACATTGGGAAAGGGGATTTTGGGATTGACTCTGGAATGCGCCAAATGTCACGATCACAAATATGACCAACTGTCCCAGCGCGATTATTTTGAGATCTATTCCTTTTTTAACAATGTAAATGAGAAAGGATTGCGAATGGATGCCGTACAGGCGGCGCGGCAGAAATATTTTGCGGACGCTCCCTATATTGAGATTTCCGATGAGGAAACAGCAGGGGTATTATCTTTTATAAATAAGCCTGAAGGCGAGGAGGTCAAGGTGATGGTAATGAACGATTCTTTGCCTAGAACAACCTATATATTTAATCGCGGTGCCTATGATAGCCCGGGAGAGGAAGTGGCCCCCAGCACGCCGGAAATTATCCTGCCTTTTTCCGAAAACCTACCTAAAAATAGACTGGGATTGGCCCAATGGGTGACCGATAAAAACAATCCACTTACCTCTAGAGTATTCGTAAATAGAATTTGGGGCATGTTATTTGGGAACGGCCTGGTAATGACAGCGGAGGATTTTGGGGTACAGGGAAGTCTGCCCACCCATCCACAACTGCTGGATTGGTTGGCTAGGGATTTTGTTGAGCACGATTGGGACATAAAATACCTTTTGAAGAAAATAATGCTATCCGCTACCTACCAGCAAAGTTCCGTAGCTACAGAAAAAATTAAAAAGGCAGATCCTGATAATAAGTGGCTTTCCAGGGCTCCCAGATTTAGAATGAGCGGGGAGATTATACGCGATTATGTTTTGGCCACCAGCGGTTTGTTGAACAAGGAAATAGGAGGTCCCAGTGTAAAACCTTACCAGCCCCCGGGGTTATGGGAGGAGACCAATGCAGGAGGTAATAGAGGGGTGTTGACCACTTATGTTGCCGATGAGGGCGAAAAGTTGTACAGGCGTTCCCTGTACACTTTATGGAAAAGAACCCTTCCCCCACCGAGTATGTCCATTTTTGACGCTCCCAATAGGGATATTTGTGAGGTTAGAAGACAGAAGACCAATACGCCTTTACAGGCATTGGCTCTTCAAAATGATGTTCAAATGTTAGAGGCGGCCAGGGTATTGGCCCAAAATGTGATTTCCGAAATACAGCCCCCCGATCAATGGGTCACTACCGTTTTTCAAAGGATACTCATCCGGAACCCCAAAGAAGAGGAGCTTAAGGTCCTGGAGAACTATTATTCCGATGCGTTGGACAAGTTTTTAAAGGAAGAGGGGAATGCCGAAAAACTGATAGCCCAAGGGGAATACAAAAATATGGAAACGGATCCGGTTAAAACAGCTGCGCTTATGTTAACGGCACAGGTGATATACAATCTGGATGAAACAATAACAAAAGAATAACGATCATGGAAGAAGACAAATCAAAATCCGAAAATCCTCTGAAGGTAAATCGCAGGCACTTCTTCTCACAACTAAGTGTAGGGATCGGTTCCTTGGCTTTGGGGTCATTGTTGATTCCAGATCTTTTCAAAGGTGGTCCCAAGCCTTTGGCGAGTCAGCCATTGGGTATTCCGCACTTTGCCCCTAAGGCGAAACGGGTCATTTATTTGTTTCAATCAGGGGCTCCATCCCAATTGGAGTCTTTTGATTACAAACCAACCTTGGCCAAAAGGATGGGAGAAGACCTGCCAGACTCCGTCCGAAATGGACAGCGCCTAACCGGAATGACGGCTGGGCAGGATAAATTTCCCTTAATGCCCTCGGCGGCCAAGTTCGCCCAACACGGGAAGAGCGGAGCTTGGGTAAGTGAATTTTTTCCACATATAGCGAAAATTGCCGACGATATCTGTATAGTAAAAAGTATGCATACCGAGGCCATTAACCACGATCCGGCCATAACCTTTTTTCAGACTGGGAGTCAACAATCAGGAAGGCCCAGTATGGGATCTTGGATGAGCTACGGGCTAGGTAGTGAAAATCAAAACTTACCCTCCTTTGTAGTGCTAACCTCTAGGGGGAAAGGAAATAGCCAGGGCCTGTATTCCAAACTATGGTCCAGTGGATTCTTAGACTCCAAGCATCAGGGGGTTCTATTAAGATCCGGGAAGGACCCTGTATTGTATTTAAATGATCCTGACGGAATTTCACGTTCCGATAAACGTCATTTGTTGGACCATGTTTCCTCCCTTAATAAACTACACCATGTTGAAACAGGTGATGATGAAATAGAATCCAGGATTGCACAGTACGAGATGGCTTACCGCATGCAAATGTCGGTACCGGATGTAATGGATATTAAAAAGGAACCAGAATCCATAATAAAGTTGTACGGCGAAGATTCACAGGTCCCGGGAACCTATGCTGCCAATTGTTTACAGGCTCGTAGGCTTGCGGAAAATGGTGTGCGATTTATTCAATTGTACCATCAAGGTTGGGACCAACACGGAAATTTGCCCAATGAGATGGCCGGGCAGGCCAAGGATGTGGATCAGGCCTCGGCAGCCCTGATCCTAGACCTAAAACAACGGGGTATGTTGGAGGACACCTTGGTTATATGGGGCGGGGAGTTTGGCAGGACCAATTATTGTCAAGGAAATTTTGATCCCAAAAATTATGGTAGGGACCATCACCCCAGGGCATTCAGTATTTGGATGGCAGGTGGAGGAATAAAACCGGGAATTACTTTTGGGGAAACCGATGAATTTGGTTATAATATTGTAAAAAATCCAGTTCATATCAATGATTTTCATGCCACTATTATGAATAATCTGGGGCTTGATCATGAACAATTAACGTACAAATACCAGGGACGTCGCTTTAGGCTTACCGATGTTGCCGGTAATGTAATAAAAGATATTATAACGTAGTATATGATTAAAAAAAACAGTTCCCCTAGGGTCGATTATGTTATTTTCGGCCTCACGGTATTTTTAATTTTTTGTCTTGTTTTCGAATCCTTTTTAGACCTGCCAAGTATGGTTGCTTGGTTGGGGCGGCTGCACCCGTTGGTCCTACATTTTCCTATAGTACTGTTGTTGATGGCTGCAGGTATTGGCCTGCTGAATCAAATTGTGCCCAGGTTATTATTGACGGTTGCCACCTTGTCTGCCTTGATTACCGCTATTACCGGGTTTTTTTTGGGTACCGAATCGGCACCCAAAGCGGAGCTCCTTTTTTGGCATCAATGGATGGGGGCCGGGGTTGCATTGCTGGCGGTACTGTGGTATTGGATAAGTACCAATTACTTGCAACAAACTTACTTGGTAAGGGGTATTCAGTTGGTTGTAATTGTCTTGATAGGATTAACGGGGCACTATGGGGGAATGATTACCCACGGGGAAGATTTTTTGGCTTTGCCCAACAGTAACAGAACGGAGAAGATACCCGAAAATCCCTTGATATACGAGCATATTGTACACAGGATATTGGACAAAAATTGTATTGCATGCCACAATCCTAATAAGAAAAAAGGGGAATTGTTGATGAATAGTATAGAGGCACTCATAGAAGGAGGGGAAAGTGGAGCTTCTATCGTAGTTGGGGACCCAGGAAGTAGTGAACTTATAAGGCGACTTCATTTGCCGATGGAGAATGAGGAACATATGCCGCCAGAAGGGAAGAAACCCTTGTCCCAAGATGAGATACGGATATTGGAGCGGTGGATAAGCTTGGGTGCCTCTGATACCTTAAGATTGGAGCATCTGGATAATACTGATCCATTGGTGGGCATGGTACGGAAAATTATGGACCGCGGAACGGAAAATAAATGGGCCAAGCTTCCTAAGGTAGCTGATACTACCCTGCAAAATCTGGCCTCCGATTACGTTACCATTAGAAGAATAAGTGGTAATTCACAGGCCTTGAGCGTATCCGTATTTTTACCCCCTAATTATAGTTCAAAAAATATTACCCGTTTGCAACGGATAGCCAATAACATTGTTGAGCTGGATATGAGTGGTGTCCCAATTGGCGAAGAAGAAATGGCCTTGGTGTTCCAGTGTCAAAATTTGGAATGGTTGGAGGTTGATCGGACTCCTATTACGGATTTGGAATTTGATAAGATAAAAGCGCTTTCCAAACTAAGGGTCATAAAGGCATATGAAACGGCTATTACAGATAAAAGTGTGGCTATTTTAAAAGACTTCAACAATCTACAAAGTTTGTATATATGGGAAACCCAAATAACAGAGGGCGGACTCTCAGAGCTTAAAGAGGCACTTCCCAATGTGCAAATTGTACGAGGGATAGATCCGGAACTAAAAGATGCTTTTATAAAGCAAGATACCATTTTGGATAGTTTACAGTAAATTGGCTAAAGGATTTACCAGAACCAATATGATAAAAACTAGCCCTTTCCCTCTTCTCATATTTCTTTTTGCCTTTAATATGTGTTTAATTGCCCAAAAAAGGTTTCAATATTCACATCGGCAAATGGGGACTCAAATAGGTCTGGTCTTTTATGATGAAAATAAGGCAAAGGCAGATTCTGTAGCCCAATTGGTATTCAATAGAATTGATGAGTTAAATAGCAGGCTAAGCAATTATATTCCCGAAAGTGAAATTAGCAATTTAAGCAATACCCCGTTTAAGAAGGTGGCGGTAAGCAATGATCTCTTTTATATATTGAAGCGGTCTGCCCACTTTTCAAAAGAAACCCAAGGGGCCTTTGATGTTACCTTGGGACCACTAATAGAACTATGGCGAACGGCAAGAGATAACAGAGAGCTTCCCGCTCCTAATGAAATACAAACTGCTATAGTTAAAACGGGCGTTGAAAACCTGCAATTGCCTTCAAAAAATGTTGTAGAACTAACAAAGATGGGTATGCAACTGGATGTAGGGGGTATCGGTAAGGGTTTTACAGCCGATGAGGCCATTAGAATTCTAAAAGACAATGGGGTAAATGCGGCTTTGGTGGATATGGGAGGTGATATTACCGTTGGCGATGCACCACCGGATAAGGACTATTGGGTTTTAGGATTTAGTTATTATTAT
>CAXAVP010000213.1:0-7593 GCA_963972175.1 uncultured Arenibacter sp. | reverse complement strand
TGCTTCTGAACAGGATATAATAGAAAAAATAGACATAGGCGGTATTTCACTAATACGTGCCGCCGCCAAGAATTACAAGGATACCCTTTGTGTTTCTTCAATGACCGACTACGACGAAGTATTGGAGCTTATTACCAAGGGAAATGGAAGCACTACCTTGGAAGACCGCAGACGTTTTGCAACCAAATCCTTCAACATTTCCTCCCATTACGATTCTGCCATTTTTAATTACTTTAATCAAAATCAAGAAGAGGCAGCTCTTAAGATCAGTGAAAGCAGTGGACAAGTATTGCGTTACGGTGAAAACCCACATCAAAAAGGGTCTTTCTATGGAGATTTTGATGCCATGTTCCAAAAACTGCACGGAAAGGAACTTTCCTATAACAACCTATTGGACGTGGACGCTGCGGTAAACCTAATACTGGAATTTAAAAACGATGAGCCTACCTTCGCCATACTTAAGCATAATAATGCCTGTGGCCTAGCTACAAGACCCAGCATTCACCAGGCTTATGTAGATGCGCTGGCAGGGGATCCGGTTTCCGCTTTTGGGGGTATATTGATCAGTAATGTGGAAATAGACAAACCTACTGCCGAAGAAATACATAAGCTATTCTGTGAGGTGGTTATTGCACCAAGCTATACAGCAGAAGCTTTGGACATTTTAAAGGGCAAGAAAAACAGAATAATTTTGGTACAGAATGATATCGACTTGCCAAAAACGACCGTCCGATCTTGTTTGAATGGTGTATTGGTACAGGATAAGGACGAAAAGACCGATGCTTTGGCAGACCTTTCAAATGCTACCAACAAAAAACCTACCGAAAGGGAATTGGAAGATTTGATCTTTGCCTCCAAATTGTGCAAACACACCAAAAGTAACACCATAGTTTTGGCCAAAAACAAACAATTGTGTGCCAGTGGAACAGGACAAACATCCCGTGTTGATGCCCTAAACCAAGCTATACACAAGGCTCAATCATTTGATTTTGATTTAAACGGTGCCGTTTTGGCCAGTGACGCTTTCTTCCCCTTTCCAGATTGTGTGGAAATTGCACATAAAAGTGGTATAACAAGTGTTATTCAACCGGGTGGCTCTATCAAGGATCAATTAAGTATAGATTATTGCAATGAAAATGATATTGCCATGGTAATGACCGGCACACGTCATTTTAAACATTAATTTTATTACTTTTAACAATCAAACTGACAATTTAACCGAAACCAGATAACACAAATGGGATTTTTTGATTTCTTAACCGAGGAGATTGCAATAGATTTAGGTACTGCCAATACCCTCATCATTCACAACGACAAAGTGGTGGTAGACAGCCCATCTATTGTGGCAAGGGACAGAATAAGTGGAAAAATCATTGCCGTAGGCAAGGAGGCCAACATGATGCAAGGAAAGACCCATGAAAACATAAAAACCATCCGTCCCTTGAAGGATGGGGTTATTGCGGATTTTGATGCTTCCGAAAAGATGATCAATATGTTCATCAAGAACATCCCCGCCTTAAAGAAGAAGTGGTTTCCACCGGCTTTAAGAATGGTTATCTGTATCCCCTCGGGAATTACGGAAGTTGAAATGAGGGCGGTAAAAGAATCGGCCGAACGTGTAAACGGAAAAGAAGTATATCTAATCCACGAACCTATGGCTGCGGCCATAGGTATTGGATTGGATATTATGCAGCCCAAAGGTAATATGATCGTTGACATAGGAGGTGGTACTACGGAAATTGCCGTTATAGCCTTAGGTGGGATTGTCTGTGACAAATCGGTCAAGATTGCGGGTGACGTTTTTACCAACGACATCATCTATTACATGAGAACACAGCACAATCTTTATGTTGGCGAGAGCACAGCAGAGAATATAAAAATAACAATTGGTTCCGCTACCGAGGATTTACAAAGTCCACCAGACGAAATGTCGGTACAAGGAAGGGACCTTTTAACGGGAAAACCCAAGCAGGTATCCATTTCCTATAGGGAAATAGCCAAGGCCTTGGATAAATCCATTTTAAGGGTAGAGGATGCCGTAATGGAAACCCTATCACAAACACCCCCAGAACTGGCAGCAGACATCTACAATACCGGGATATACCTAGCAGGTGGAGGTTCTATGCTTAGAGGATTGGACAGACGACTATCACAAAAAACAGACTTGCCCGTTTACATAGCAGAAGATCCTTTAAGAGCCGTTGTTAGAGGAACCGGTATTGCATTGAAAAATTTGGAGCGATACAAGAGCATTTTAATAAAATAGTCTTTGGGAAGCACAATTACCTTGGCCGTGAGATAGCAACAAACAGTAAACAGGCTTTATTTCATTATGGGTATCCATTCATTAAGCCATTAAAAACAATACAAGTGAATGCAGCAGATCATCAACTTTATATTACGGTATAAAAATTTCTTGCTATATCTTGTCTTGCTGGCTATTTCCTTGGCGCTTACCATACAATCCCATTCCTATCACCAATCCAAATTTTTTAACTCCTCCAACTGGTTAACGGGAAATATCTATAAAACCACCAGCAATATCACTACCTATTTCGGTCTCGGGGAGGAAAACAGAAAATTGGTGGAAGAAAATAAAAGATTGCGGACAATTTTATTCAACCAAAAGACAAAGGACACTATTACGATTGACACCAGCAATATCCATTATAAGGTCATAGCCTCCCAAGTGATAAAGAACAGCTACGGCCTTCCCCGCAACTACATCACCATAAACAAAGGTAGTAAGCATGGCATAGGACCGGATATGGGTGTTATAACCGTCAATGGCATTCTAGGAATAATAGAAAACACCTCTAAAAATTTTGCAACGGTCCAAAGTATCCTCAACACACGGTCCCGAATAAATGCCAAGATCAAAAACACCAACCATTATGGTTCACTGATTTGGAATCAAAAAGATTTCAATACCGTACAGCTAACGGATATAGAGCGTTTGGTTCCCGTTAAAATTGGTGATACCGTAGTCACTGGGGCAAGCTCCAGTATTTTTCCAGAAAATATCCCCATAGGGACCATTAAGAGCTTTGAACTGATCAATACACAAAACGCCTATAGCATAGACATTAAACTGTTTAACGACATGTCGTCCATAAAGAGCATTTATGTGATAGACAACACCCAAAGGGAAGAAATAAAACAATTAGAAGCCAAAACCAATAATGATCCGCAATAGCTATTTTATTAATGTGATAAGATTTGTACTATTGATATTGGTACAGGTACTTATTTTTAATAAGCTCAATTTTTTTGGATATATCAACCCAATGGTGTATATTCTATTCCTCTACTGGTACCCGATAAAGAAAAAAAGACCGGCCTTTTTGCTCACCAGCTTCCTATTGGGTTTTGCGGTAGACCTTTTTTCGGATACGGTAGCCTTACATGCTGCCGCTACGGTTACAATTGCCTATTTACGACCCACCATTATGCGATTTTGCTTTGGTGTAAACTACGAATTTCAAAGTTTTAAACTAACCAATACTACTAGGGCACAACAATTTACGTTTTTAGCGTTATTAATTATAATACATCATTTGGTATTCTTTACCATAGAAATTTTCAGTTTCGCAAATACACTGTTAATTTTGAAAAAAACGATGTTTTTTAGCATGGCCACCTTAATTTTGTGCCTATTGTTGAGTTCACTCTTTAGTGTAAAAAAAGAATGAGAAAATTTCTATTGTCGTCCATTATCTTATTGGTTGGATTAACTTTTATCGGCAGATTGTCCTATCTACAGATATTTAGTTTTTCCCCCAACCAAATATTGGAGGACCCGGCCATAAAAGCAGTTTACGATTATCCGGAGAGAGGTTATATCTACGACAGAAATGGCAAACTTTTAGTGGCCAACCAACCTGCTTATGACGTTATGGTCATCCCTAGGGAAGTAAAGTCCTTGGACACTTTGGAGTTTTGTAAACTTCTAGGAATAGATAAAGAGAAATTTATTTCCCAACTAAAAAAAGCAAGGATTTACTCCCCTAGATTACCCTCAGTATTGGTGCCACAACTCTCAAAAGAAGACTACGGGAAGCTCCAGGAAAAGATGAGGCGATTTGAAGGTTTTTACATCCAAAAAAGGTCCTTACGCTATTATGACACAAACAGCGGAGCCAATGTATTGGGCTATATCAGTGAGGTAAATGAATGGGATTTGGAACGAAACCCTTCCTATGCCGCTGGAGAGTTAAAAGGAACTACAGGTATAGAAAAGGAATACGAGTCTATCTTACGGGGACGCAAAGGGGTAAAGTACATTCAAAAGGACCGTTTTAATAGGGATATAGGCCCTTACAAGGACGGTGCCCTGGACACCCTCCCTGAACAAGGAAAACAAATAACCGTCACCCTGGATAAATCACTTCAAGAGTACGGGGAAAAGCTAATGGTAGGAAAACACGGCGGTGTGGTGGCCATTGAGCCTGCCTCTGGGGAAATCCTCGCCCTAATTTCCGGTCCCACCTATGACCCTGCACTTTTGGTGGGCAGGGAAAGGTCCAAGAATTATAGCAAATTGCACTATGACACTATTGCCAAACCCACTTTTGACCGGTCTATTTTGGCTTCCCAATCGCCCGGATCCCCATTTAAAACCTTAAATGCCCTGGTAGCACTACAAGAGGGAGCCGTAACTCCGGAAACCACTATTAAGTGCTACAACGGATTCTACGTAGGAAGAAGAAAAAGAGGTTGCCATTGTGGCGGTGGCAACAGAGACCTTAATTCGGGCATATACCTCTCTTGTAACGCCTATTTTGCAGGGGCTTTTAGAAAAATTTACGATCAATTCCCCACATCGGCAGAAGGTATGGATGTATGGGAAAAGCATATGAAGAGTTTTGGTCTGGGCTCTTATTTGGGCTATGACCTACCTACCGGGAGACCTGGAAGGATTCCCAATAAAGAATATTATAACAGGATATACGGTAGCAAAAGATGGTCTTCTTCCACCATCATATCCAATTCCATAGGCCAGGGAGAGGTAGAGGTAACCCCTATCCAATTGGCCAACATGACTGCAGCTATCGCCAACAGAGGACATTACTACACACCCCATGTCCTAAAAAAAATAGGGGGCGAGGATATCAGCATCCCAAAATTCACAGAAGCCAAGCATACCTCAATAGACAAAAAGTATTTTGAACCTGTAATAGAAGGCATGGCCAACGTATATCACAAGGGAACGGCCAGATGGTTACAGATCAAGGATATTGAGATTGCAGGAAAAACGGGAACCGTAGAAAATTTTACCAGGATCAACGGTGTACGCACCCAACTTACGGATAATTCCGTATTTGTAGCCTTTGCCCCGGTAGACAAACCCAAAATAGCCATCGCGGTATATATAGAAAATGGATATTATGGATCTCGTTATGCCGGTCATATTGCCACGCTAATGATTGAAAAATACTTAAAAGGGGAAATTAGCCGTACAGATTTGGAAAAAAGAATGCTAGAAAAAACCTTGGAAGAAGAATATGCCAAACCCTATAGCGGAGAACCCTTTAAAATAAACGAGCGTGTCTGGTAAAAGTGTTCTTAAACGATTGGACTGGTTTAGTGTTCTACTATACATCTGCTTGGTTTTTATAGGTTGGATCAACATCTACTCCAGCACCTTTACCGAAGACGCTCCGTCTATATTTAATTTTGCTTCGCTTTATGGAAAGCAACTATTTTTTATAGGAACCAGTGCTGTGGCAATTGTGATCATCCTAGCCTTGGAAGCCAATTTCTACGAACGCTTTTCCAGCCTTTTCTATATTATATCCCTGGTCCTTTTATTGGGATTATTTGTATTTGGAAAAACCATCGCTGGAGCCACTTCCTGGTACAACTTGGGTTTCTTTAATTTACAACCCTCGGAGTTTGCCAAAGTAGCAACAGCCTTGGCTTTGGCCAAATATTTAAGTGATATACAAACCGACATAAAGCGTCAAAAAGATCAAATGATCGCCCTATTGATTATTTTGCTACCGGCATTTTTGATCATTCCCCAGCCCGACCCCGGAAGTGCACTGGTCTTTTTCGCTTTAATATTCGTTATTTTTAGGGAGGGACTACCCTTGTATTATCTGGGAATAGGCAGTATGGTTGTATTGATCTTTATTCTTACCCTTAAGTTTGGAACCATTTGGGTTGCTATAATCCTAGGTTTGTTGTTGGCCCTCTTTCTTTTATTTAAAAAACCGTCTTTTAAGGTACCCATCATTCCGGTTTCGCTTATCTATATTGCCATCATATTGTTTTCCCTGTCTGTGAATTTTGTCTTTAATTCGGTTTTCGAACAACGCCATAGGGACCGTTTTGGGCTTTGGCTAAGACTTGAAAAAGACCCCAAAAAATTGGAAGAGATCAGAAAAACCATTGGCTATAACACCTATCAATCCGAAAAGGCTATTGAATCTGGTGGTTTATATGGCAAAGGATTTTTGGAAGGCACCCGTACCAAAGGGGATTTTGTACCAGAACAACATACCGATTATATTTTTACAACGGTTGGAGAAGAGTGGGGCTTTCTTGGTACGGCTACCGTAGTAATTCTTTTTACCCTGCTGCTTTTACGGCTAATTCATTTATCCGAACGTCAAAAGAACCACTTTAGCCGTATGTACGGTTATGGGGTCATATCTATTTTGTTCGTGCACTACTTTATCAATATTGGAATGGTCATCGGGGTACTGCCCACTATAGGAATACCTCTACCGTTTTTCAGCTATGGCGGATCGGGCTTATTGTTCTTTTCGGCCCTATTGTTCATTTTCCTTAAATTGGATGCCAATAGATTAAATGAGCTTACCTAGAATTTCCAACCCTTAACACTTTTTGAACGCTCTAGGGCTTCTTCATGATCATCGGGCAAACCATGGAAGAAATCGATCCCTGTCAGGGTTTCCACCTCATCTACCGAAACTACAAATTGCTCTAAATCCCCATTAACTTCTTTATGGGGGAAAAGAAAAGCAATTAGTTTTAGATTCTTCCCTTCTCCTCTGGCTATAATTTTATAATAAAATTTGGGCACGGCCACATCTTCTTCCCCAATGCTAGGCAGCCCCTCTTCCAAAACTCCCGCTGTAACCACCGTCAGCGGACCCCATTTCTTTGCCCAATACCTTATTTTTTGCTCCAAACGATTCCAAATTCCTGCGTTAAAATCACGCTGCTGCGGACTAATATTACTGGTATAAAAAGTTTCATTGTAGGCAAGCTCGGAGAATCTGCGATCCCCGGCCGGGCAAAGGTGCCCCCTATCATAACCTGACCCTCTATAATTTTTCCAATCCGCAGATTTAGTAGCAACCCATGGATCTTCAATAAAGAATGGCCTCTTCCTGTCATCACCGGTTAAGTGAGATTTCTCCAAAACATATAGCACCCATTCCGCCTGTTCATAGGCTTCATGATAAGACAAAGCGTAATAACTATGTTGAACAATCTCCCCTGTCGTGGAGGTTGGCCATAAAAATTCCGGGATATTAGTCTTATGCCCTACCTCAGCGGGTGAGGAATAGCTTGAAGGGGTATAAAAATTATCCACTGCCCAAAATAGCAGCACACAAACAA
>CAXAVP010000212.1:0-7606 GCA_963972175.1 uncultured Arenibacter sp. | reverse complement strand
CTTACGTAATGCTGGAAAGGTTCCTTGCGTTATTTACGGAGGGGAAAAACCATTGCACTTTTCAGCGGAAGAACTAGCGTTCAAAGACTTGGTGTACACTCCAAACGCACACACTGTTGTGGTTGAATTGGAAGATGGTAAGAAGTACGACGCGGTATTGCAGGATATTCAGTTTCACCCTGTAACCGATAACATCCTACACATAGATTTCTATCAATTGTTCAAGGACAAGGAGGTTACCATGAATATTCCTGTTAGATTGTTAGGAAACTCTCCAGGGGTTAGAAATGGTGGTAGATTGTTGTTTAGAAAAAGAAAATTGGCTATCAAGGCCTTGCCAGACAACTTGCCAGATTTCTTTGATGTTGATATTTCTAAATTGAAAATCGGAGGAAATATTTCCGTTGCCTCATTGTTAAAGGATGAGTTTACTATTCTTCACCCAGAAAATACCGTAGTGGTACAGGTTAAAGCGGCACGTAATGCCATCTTGACCGATGACGAGGATGAGGATGAAGAAGGAGCAGAAGCTACTGCAGAAGCAGCTGCTGAAGGTAACGAATAAATTTTTTGAAATTTTAGATAAGGGCATCCCGCTACAGCAGGATGCTTTTGTATTTTTATAGCTTTCTTAAAACAGCACTATGTTCCGCATCTTAAAATCACTTTTTAATTTGAATAGGACATGGTTGGATGAAAAAGACACCATGAAAAAATTTCTGATCGTAGGACTCGGTAATATCGGGGCGGAATATGCCGAAACCCGGCATAATATTGGTTTTAAAGTGTTGGATTCCCTGGCTCAACAGGAGGATTTTGCCTTTGAAACCGCCAAACTTGGGGACCTTGCTACCTTTAGGGTTAAGGGGAGGAGTATTTTATGTCTTAAGCCCTCTACCTATATGAATAGGAGCGGAAAGGCCTTGAAATATTGGATGGACAAGGAGAATATTCCCTTGGAGAACGTATTGGTGATCACGGACGATATTAACCTTCCCTTTGGGACCTTGCGCCTTAAAACAAAGGGTAGTGATGGGGGGCATAATGGGCTAAAGGACATTCAGCAGATATTGCAAACCACCCAATACAACAGATTGCGCTTTGGGGTAGGGGCCGATTTTGGAAAAGGAAAACAAATAGACTACGTCTTGGGCGAATGGAACGAAGCGGAAAGAGATGCCTTGCCCGAACGTTTTAAGAAAACCGATGAGCTGGTGCGCTCCTTTGTACTGGCCGGTGTAAACAGGACCATGAACCAGTTTAACGGCACCTAGGCCGTTGTTTAACGCACTCTAAATTGGGATACTTGGTTGGTGGCCGTATTGCCTTCCAAATCCCGGGTAAGTACGCGCCAGTAGTAAACGGTGTCCTCCTCAACACTTACCGCTATGTCTGAGGTGCCATTGGTTAAGGTGGCTATTAAAGTGGTAGGCGGATTTTCCGTGGAGAAATACACTTCGTAGCCCTCCAGGTCGTTGTCTATATCCGCTCCCTCCCAATTCAGCACTACTTCATTGTTAATGTCCTTGGTTACGGTGGCTCCCGTCTTTGGCGCTATCACTTCGGCCGGAAAAGGGGCATAGGTGGTCTCTGAACCGGCATTGTAGAACAACCAGGTTTCACTACGGGCCGTTTCCGAAACATCGCCGTTCTTGGAGGTGATATACCAGGAAAAGGCATCGCCCTTCTCAAGGGGCAAACTTGCCGACGTACCACTAACCACTATGGTCTGGGTACTATTGGTGTTAATATTGGTGGCTCTTAGTTGATAAGATTCCGTATGCTCCGATGCCTGCCACCTAAATTCTACCAAGGAGGTGTTGCTGCCATTAATATCCTGGCCAGTGGTGCATTCCGAGTTTTTTTCGGGAAAGACCAGCAATGCCGATTCCGGTGGCTTGGGGGAGCTTTTTCCTCCACAACCCACTAAGGCCCAAAAACATAATACAATGGCTATTGGTTTCATCCCTTTATTCTTTTATGATCTTATAACTGCCTTGTATGCCTTCTCCCTTTAATTTAAGGATATAAATTCCGGACGGCAGCCCCGGCAAGGCGATGCTGATTTCTTCATTTTGGAACTTATAATCTTTGGAGTGGATCAATTGTCCTGCAAAATTAAAGATTTTGACATTTATGTCCGCTGCTCCCTGTTTTAATAGCAGCTTTACATGGTCTACAAAAGGATTGGGGTACAATAAAGGTTTATCTGCTAGGATAAATTGGTCCTCATAGCTGCCCTGACAGGATAGATTGGTGTATACCTTTAATTGGTTAACGCCCTTTTTTAGGTCCAGCACCACCGTAGATGCCTTGGTTTGGGTAACTATACCGTTCAATTCTATGTTATAGTCGGTTCCCCCATCCAGGGTCAGCACTGCCTGGGTGCCATCGGCGGTAAGTTTGGTGGTGACCGTTAGGGGTGGGGGTTCGTTGATTATGACCTCAAAACAATAGGTTTCGTATACCATGTCTTCATCGGTGCCGGTGATACATATTTCATAGCTGCCGGCGTTCAGGTTTTCCTCGTAATAAAAATTGGTAAAGCTGGAAGTGGAATTCACCCCAGGGCCAATGAGGCTTAGCTCATAGTCCATATTTAGATCGGCCACTATTCGTATGTTTCCGTCATTTTTATTGCTACAGGATTCGCTGTTTATCTCTACTTGAAAGTTGCTGGGCGGAAGAATGTATACCGGGCAGCCGTTGAGGTCTACCTGTACGCCCATAGGGGTGTTTAGGCAGAGGTCGTCACCGTCGTCGAACACCCCGTCCTTGTCCTCGTCCAGCCTAAAATTGCCTTCCACGCATATGTCTATGGAAAAGGCATTTAGGGTTCCCCCGTCCGATGAGGCTATGTCCTTTACTTCCAAGGTCCAATCCCCAAGGGTAGATTCCCCGTTAAAGGCCGCCAGGGAGCCCAAGGGCCTTACGGTTCCCAATATGGCGGGACCGCTACCGCAAATAAAGCTGCTGGCATCATCATCAAAAGTGGCCAATATATCCGGATTGCCACCACAGGAATTGGAAACCAGGATTACCCTTGTCCCGGCAGGGGAAATAAGGGCTATTTCCAAATCTGCCAAATAGGAATGGTCTATATCCAGGTTTACGTTTACATCCGAAATGGGAAGGTCGTTCAGCATGGTAATGGTAGAGGTAATGGTAGGGGTTCCCACAGAGGGTATGGTGAGCGGTAGGTCGTTGGCTATTTCCGTGGCACAATTTAGTTCCAGGGTGGTAAAACTAAAGGCCGGGCCAAAAGTGCCCTCCCCACAACTGTTTTTTGGTTTTACACGCCAATAATAGGTGGTTTCTTCCTCCAAACTACTGGTGAGGTAGGTGTTAAAGAGCACCGAGGCCGTTTCTATGATATTGGTAAACCCGGGATTGTCCGCAATTTCTACATCAAAAGAGGTGTAGGAGGGGTTGGATTCCCATTCCAGGTTCGTGGCAATATTGGCACTGCCAGATCCGTCCGCAGGGAGTTGCAGTACTACATCGCCAAAGCTGGTGTCCAAGATCTTAAGGTCTATATCCACTTGTTTGGTAATGGTATCGGCCGTGGCCATAATAGTAATGGGATAATTACCTGGACTTACCGCTGCCGTGTTGGAAAAGGTGATGTCTACCACCGTATCGTTCACCATGGTAGCGGCGGGCGAAAAGCTGGCGGTGAGTCCGGCAGGCATTCCCGAAGCGGAAAAGGTGGCTTCCTCCGTAAAGCCGTTAAAGGTTTGGTAGGTAAAGGGGGCCGTTAGATCACTGCCCTGGCAGACCTCGTATTCCAATTGGGGGAAATTGAGTACCATGTCCGAAGAGGTGACCGTAAAATCGCTGGTATTTACCGCTAGAAATATATTGTCATGGGCACTTACCATAATACGGGCTGTGGGAGTGGCAAATCCGGGGATAAGAATGTCCTGTTGCCCGTCATTGGGTACGCTATCTGCCAGTACAATGGGGAAGGAAGCCCCACCATTGGCGGAAAAATAAATATCTACGGTCTGGGTGTTTATAGGGGCGTGGTTGGTTTCTGCCACGTCCCAGACCACCTGCTGTCTGGTTCCGGCCACATAGGATACATTGGTAGATTGGGAGCTCACCGTAAAAGGGCCCGCATTGTCTATTACCTTTACTTGTACCAGGTCCGAGGCTACCTGTCCCCCGCCAAGGGCATTGTCCCTCACCGTAAGGGCAAAATCCAATTCCCGCTCCACATCGGAAACGGTCTCCCAGGTGGTATTGATGTTGGGGTTGGTCTGGGTAAGGTTGCCGGCCACTATACTGGAGAGCCTGGGGAAATATCTAGTAGGTTTTACTGTAGGTTTTAAAGATCTGAAATTGGCACCGCTGAGGTTGGTAGGGCCAAAGGTGTTGTGGGTAACGATCCCATCGTCTATTTGCTCCCAATTATAGGTGAGAATATCGTCTTCATCCGCATCCGAAGCACTGCCCGTTAGGCGGAAGGCGGTAGATTTGGGGATGATAAAGTTACCTGTGGGTACAATTTCCGGTGGGCTGTTCAGCAGGGGTATTTCCTGGGCGCAGCTAGTGGTCTTTACATATTCCAGAATTTGGAAAATACTGTAATAGTGAAAGTAGTCGTCTCCGTTAAGGGCTACATTTTCACTGCCAGAAATGCCCGCATATCCCATTATGGTGGTGCCGCTACCGGGCTCTGCCTGTACCAAGGTGCCTTCGGACTCAAAGGACCAGGTATGGTTGGCCCCAAACTGATGGCCCATTTCATGGGCCACAAAATCCAGGTCAAAAATATCGCCCTGTGGTACCAGGGCAGAAGAATAGGCGCTTCCCTTCCGGGTGTCTATACATACCGAGGCAATATAACCGGCGTTCCCTCCATTTTCATCGTTTTGGAACAAGTGGCCAACATCGTAATTTTCTGCGCCTATGACGGTGTTTAAGGTGCTTTGTGCTTCAGAGTTTAGGTTGGAGCCATAGGGGTCGGTATCCTTATTGGTATAGATGACCTCGTCTGTATTGGCAACGATCTCCAGACTTATACCCAGGTCGGTTTCAAATACTTCGTTTACCCGTGTAATGGTGGCATTAATGGCCGCCAGGGCATCGGCAACGGTACCCCCGTGGTATGCCGTATACTCCCCAGTGGCGGAGATGGCCACCCTAAATTTCCGCAACACTTGGCTGTCTACCAATTTTAAGGCGGTGGGCCCTTTCTCTTTTTCAATCAGCGAGCTGGTCTCACAGATGAAATTGGTATTCATCATAAGGGCATCTTGCCTATTGTATACCACATATTCGTTGTCCGAATTGGATACCTTCTGCATAAAGGTGGCATTTTTATGGTCCCCGTAAACAATCATGCTCTGTATGCCCTTTTGGGAAACACTAAAGCGTACCCTATCCTTGCTATTGTGAAGGGCTTGGCCTACGTACGATTTTATTTGGGGGTATTTTTGCGCCAGCTCTGGTGCAAGCACAGAAGCCTCCCTGACCGCAAACGGAATAAGGGTTCCGTTCTCATCGGGAAAACTGATTATGTTTTTGCCTTTACGGACTTGGGATTTTTGTAGCTCCTTCGTAAATTTCTCCTGCTGTAAAGTGAAGGTCTGGCCCTTACCAATTTCCAGTTTTGCTATTTGCCGGGACGCCTTACTGCTCCTTTGGTTGCTTTTTTGCCAGTAGTTAGTTTGTCCAAATCCGTAATAGCAAAGAAAAAATATGGATATTGAAAAAACAAGACGTAATTTTACAACCATCAAAAAGGTTTTTGTACAAACTCAAAGATAAGTTTTTTTATTATTCCATTTAGTGATAACAGTTCAAAGCATCTCCAATTACGACAAAGCGCACCCTACTGCCATTACCATCGGCACTTTTGACGGGGTGCATATAGGTCATCGTAAAATATTGGAAAGACTCATAAATAATGCCAAAGTGCTGGAATTGAAATCTACGGTGCTAACTTTTTTTCCACACCCCAGAATGGTGTTGCAAAAAGATGTCTCCATTAAGCTTTTGAACACCATAGATGAGAAGGTGTCTATTTTGAAGGACATAGGGATAGATATTCTAATAGTCCACCCCTTTACCAAAGAGTTTTCCCGTTTGTCGGCAACCGAATTTGTCAGGGATATTTTGGTAAATGACCTAAAGACAAAAAAGATCATCATAGGGTACGACCACAGGTTTGGAAGGAATAGGAATGCCAATATAAACGACCTGATCGCTTTTGGCAATACCTTGGATTTTGAGGTGGAGGAAATATCGGCACAGGAAATAGACGATGTATCAGTTAGTTCCACAAAGATTAGAAAGGCCTTGGGGGAAGGTGATATAAAGACCGCCAATTCCTATTTGGGATACCAGTATATGCTTACCGGAACAGTAGTGAGAGGCAAGGGGCTGGGACGTAAGTTAGACTTTCCTACCGCCAATCTGCACATACCGGAGGAGTATAAGCTAATTCCCAAGAACGGGGTTTATGTGGTAAGCAGCCATATAGACGGCAACAAGGTCTACGGCATGATGAATATTGGGTACAACCCAACCGTGGAAGGGACCACCAAAAGCATTGAGATAAATTTCTTCGACTTTGACCAGGATCTGTACGATAAAAAGATACAGGTAGATATTATAGACCGCATCCGGGACGAACATAAGTTTGATTCTGTAGAGGCCCTTCAGGCACAATTAAAAAAGGATAGGGAAACCTCCCGGACCATAATCGCCAAGTAAATGTGGGACCGATTTCTTTTTAAGCAAATCGACAATAGCCCACTGCTGATCTTTCGGATTTTTTTTGGGATCCTCGTTAGCCTGGAATGCTACGGGGCCATCCTTACCGGATGGGTAAGGCGTACCCTGATTGAACCCAGTTTTACCTTTAGTTTTATAGGTTTTGAATGGTTGCAGCCATTGCCGGGAAATGGCATGTATATCTATTTTTTGGTTATGGGCACACTAGGTGTCGCCATCGCCCTGGGCTATAAATACCGTTTTGCCACCCTGGCCTTTACCCTTATGTGGACCGCAGTCTACCTTATGCAAAAAACGGCCTACAACAATCATTATTACCTCCTGCTGCTCATTGCCCTGATCATGTCTTTTTTACCGGCCCATAGGAACTGTTCCCTGGATGCAAGATTAGACCCCGCTATAAGGACCAACCATATGCCGGCCTATATAAAATGGGGCATTGTAATGCAGTTGTTCATTGTGTATACCTATGCCTCCGTGGCCAAACTATACGGGGATTGGTTAGATTTTAGTATTATAGAAATCCTGTTTAAAAGGAAGCAGGACTACCCCCTTATTGGGGCGCTGCTACAGCAGCCCACGGTTCATATGATTGTGGGGATATCCGGAATTCTGTTCGATCTGCTGATAGTGCCGGCCATGCTTTGGAAAAAGTCCAGAAAATGGGCATTTATGGCTGCTATATTCTTTCATCTGTTCAATTCCATAGTTTTTCAGATAGGTATATTCCCTTATCTGGCACTGGCGTTTATGGTGTTTTTCTATGACCCGGAAACCGTACGCAAGATATTTTTTAGGAAAAAGAAGCCATATCTTTTAAATGAGGTATCAATACCGCCCCATAAAAAGGTTATTCTTGGGG
>CAXAVP010000211.1:0-7657 GCA_963972175.1 uncultured Arenibacter sp. | reverse complement strand
TAAACAAACCCGAAGACGGCAAAACCTATCACGATCTTCTTTTCTACCGTTCTACCTTTAGCGGTAATACGGTAGTAATCTCCAATTAGACCTCAATACTAAATTTGCCCCAAGATCTTATCCATAACCCAGCTGGTATGCATTCCCGATTTCCCCAATGAGGGATGTTCCTTATTATCAAATAGATGACTGGCCATATTTTTTACATGAAACTCCTGAACATGCCCTGGATGTTCAATAAATAGGCTTTCTTCACCGTTTTTATTGTTTAATACCACTTCATCCTCACCAAAAACAGAAAATAAGATCTTTCCGCTACTACCTAGAATTTCCACTTCATCTTCACGGTCCGAAGTGCCAAAATTCCAACTCCCGGTTCCGGTAATCCCATTGGCATGCACCCAACATGCCGCGATGGCATCTTTGGAAGTGTATAGTTTTTGTTGATTAACACTTACTCCAAAGGCATTCTTTATATCCCCCAGAAGAAATGAAAACAAATCCAACCCGTGACTGGCCAAATCATCAAAATAACCCCCTGGGGCCACATCCATATCCGTTCGCCAATTATAGGTCTTATCCAGATCCCATTCACTAGGGGGTTTGCTAAGGTCCCATCTAATATGCCTTACTTCCCCAATTTCATTCTTGTCCAACCATTCCTTCACCTTTAAGAATCGCGGCAAGGACCTTCTGTAGTAGGCCACAAAAAGCGGCAGTTCCTTGGAATGAAAAGCATTATAAATTTCCAAGCTTTCCGCATAATTGGGAGCCAAAGGTTTCTCTACACAGCAGGGCTTACCTGCTTCGGCTACCATTAAAGCATATTGTTTATGGGTGTCCGGTGGGGTGGCTATGTATACGGCATCTATCTCCGGATCTTGAATTAAATCCTTGGCCTTCCCATAAAATTTGGGAACCCCATGTCTTTCGGCATAATCTTCCGCCTTCTCTACATCCCTGCGCATAACGGCCATTAATTTAAACCCTTCCGTTAACTGATAAGGCGGACCACTTTTTACTTCGGTTACCGCTCCACAACCAATTATACCCCATCGCATGGGCTTAGAATATTCTATAGTTTTCATTATTTAGTTTGTTTAGGTTTAGTGTTTTAGCTTGCCTGACAAAAATAACGGTTAAAAAATGAATAGTACAGCCAAATAGTATCATTTTACAAGATATAAGGCCAAATTACCTTTCATATTATTACTATTGTTCTTAAAGAGGCCTTTGGACAGTCACTTCATAGAAAGACCACGGTTCCATATATTCTACAGTCCATAACAACAGCCTTTAAATTGCCTCCAAGACATGCTTTACATAAGACCTAACTACTTACAAGGCTGTATAAATAGGATGTTCTTTTTCTGTTGAAGCAGTTCTTACTTAACAATTTTTGCCTAATCGTAATGGTATTTTACCTATCCCTAATTTTTAGCCGTTTTTATGCGATAAAATTTGGAAAGTCATGTTTTTTTTGGATAGTTTTATGGATAAGGGCAATAATATTAAAAGATTATCAATGAGCAATTAAGCCATTAAAGTCTTGTATAGACAATTGATCCCTGTAATTAAAATGAAACCTCAAATTAATCTATCACCTGATATGAATGCAAAACTTGTATGCGTCATTTTAGCCTTTTGTTCTATTAGCTTCAATTTAATTGCCCAGGAAGCAGTTCTAAAAAAGGTCTTCAATGGCAGGAATCTAAATGGATGGGTGGTTCCAGAAAACAATATCTGGTGGTCCGTGGCCGATGGGATTTTAAAAACGAAAAGCGGCCCTAACAAGAAGGGCTCTATTTTATGGACTGAAAAGGAATACACGGATTTTGTCTTGGAAACCGATTTTAAATATGATGAAGGCACCGTAGATACCGGAATTTTTATTAGGACAGATACACAACAGATACAAATGGGCATATCCGGTTCGTTAAAGCGTGATATGACAGCCTCTCCCTATATTGCCGGAAAAGGCTATCCTGTAGAAGCACAGAACGTAAAGGATATCCTAAAACCCAAGGACTGGAATACCATAAAAGTGATTGCCATTGCCGGTTACTATGAAGTATGGCTAAACAACAAGCATGTAATGAGCTATACCTCGGACAATTATGTTAAAACAGGCCCTATAGGCTTACAATTACACCCCAACACCGATATGGCAGCAAGTTTTAGGAACATTAGAATTGGCAAATTAAAATAACATCCGCCGCTTGGGGTTGTTTGCAATCCGCTACAAATACATTTTCAACAAAATAATAATTTATACCAATACTATTAAATAAGAATTATGGACAACAGAAGAGACTTTATCAAAAAAACTACCCTTGCCAGCACTGGAATTGTGGTAGGTGCATCCGCATTTTCCGCAAAATCCTATGGTAATATTGTTGGGGCCAATGAACGGGTTACCCTAGCATCAATTGGTGTACGGGGCCGTGGTAGTGGGTTACTGGATAATTTTTCCAAAATGTACAATGACGGGGTTCGTATAAAAACAGTTTGTGATGTTGATTCCGAGGTACTTGCCGAAAATGTTAAAAAGGCATCCAAAAACCAGAAGGGCAACAAACCGGGAACCGAGGAAGATATGCGACGTGTTTTTGAGGACAAGGAAATAGATGCTGTAATCATAGCTGTGCCCAACCACTGGCATGCGCTATCTACCATCTGGGCATGTCAGGCAGGCAAAAATGTATATGTAGAAAAACCCAGCTCCCACAACGTATGGGAAGGACGAAAAATGGTAGAAGCCGCAAGAAAATACAATAGGGTAGTACAGGTTGGTTTCCAAAACCGATCTATAAGCAACGTAATGCAGGCCATGCAATTCCTACATAGTGGCGGTATTGGAGAGGTATTCATGGCCAGGGGCACCTGTTTTAAGCCAAGGGATTCCTTTGGTATTGCTCCAGATAGCGTATCCCCATCCAACTTAAATTATGATTTATGGCTGGGTCCTGCTACCTACCGACCTTACAATGAGAAAAAAGGACATTACAATTGGCACTGGCATTGGGATACCGGCAATGGTGATACTGGTAACCAAGGCCCGCATCAATTTGATGTTGCCCGCTGGGGATTAAACAAAAAGGTACACCCGGTAAAGGTGCAGTCCATGGGTGGTATCTTTGGCATATCTCCCAAAGAGTGTTCACAAGAAACCCCCAATACCCAAACATCGGTATTTGAATATGAGGATGGAAAAATATTGGAATTTGAAACCCGAGGCCGTTATACCAACCACGAAGCCAATTTAGGTATTAAAATTGGAAATACTTTTTTTGGTACTGAAGGATGGATGGAAGTAAACGGCTCTACTTGGAAAGCCTACAAAGGCAAGGAAACTGAACCTTTTGCCGGTTCGGGAATGGCCGGAAGTGCCGCTATTGGAGGGGATTCTTCCTTTCTTACCGCACCAGATAGCAAAGGTCATTTTGGCAATTTCATTGATGCCGTTCGCTCTGGCAACCATATGGACCTAAATTGTGATATTGAAACCGGACATATGTCTACCGTACTGCCATTGATCGCCAATATTGCCTACAGAACAGGAGATACCCTAAGGTTTAATGGGGAGTTTGAGAAGTTTATTGATAACGAGGAAGCCGATTTAATGCTTACCAGAAAATACAGGTACCCTTATATAGTACCGGAGAATGTATAAACACGGGCATCTATTAGGATAAAACTGGCCAACAACAATCCCCGTTATCAACCTTAAAAGTTGACAACGGGGATTTAACTAATAAATAACTCTGAGATTCCCGTTCCAATACAGGAAGTACAAAGAGGTTAATTAAAAATTGAAACTGGCTCCTAATAAAAAGTTTATACCTGCTTGTGGATAATATCCAGCACCTTCAATGGTGGTAACCGTACCAGGTACGGAGTAGTCATCATCATAGGTATAAAAATAGCCGTTGGATTCATATAGGTTATCAAAGATATTGTTCACCAAACCGGATAAGACTATACTCTTCATAAATCCGTTGGTATTAATTTGATACTGTACATTAAAATCCGTTTGGGAATAGGCGTCCAGAACAGAACTCTTTGCGTCTATATTCCCCATATATTGTTTCCCAACAAACTTGGTCAATAAATTTAATTGAATATTCTCCTGGGGCATATAAGTAAATATATTGCCCGCAATAATACTGGGTGAAAAAGAAATATGGGTATCTCCCAGTTCTTCCAATTCACCATCTCGTTGGAATACAAAATTCTTGTTCTTATTATCGCTCAAAGCCAGATTGGGACGGATCTTAAAATATTCTCCTAAGGCAATATTGGCATCAATTTCTATTCCTACCCTATAACTATCCCCTACATTGGCCCTGAGCGCACCACCAACATCGTTTAATTCACCCGTTAGCACCAATTGATCTTTATAGCGCATATAGTATATGTTGGTGTTCAACTGTATATCCGGGGAAATATATCGCCATCCCAATTCATAATCGTTCAGTTTTTCGGGTTTTGGACTCCCATTTTCATAGTCGTTTCTATTGGGTTCCCTATTGGCCCTAGCATAGGAAAGGTAGAAATTATTATTGGCGTTTAAATCAAAGCTTATCCCTGCCTTGGGATTAAAGAAGTTAAAAGTGTCATCTACCAGACCCGTTTCGTCCCCGTTGGCCTTGTACCCAATGGTCCTATATTGCAGATCTCCATATACACTCCATTGGTCACTAAAATTATAATTGGCCTTCGCAAAAACATTTAGATCGGTCTTGGTTGAGTTATCATCATAATACCTATCCTCATAATCCCTATTATTTGAAAATCGGGCCCAGATTATTTCTCCAAAGTGACCTCCTTCGTATTTGTTCCAGCCACCACCAAGAATTAGATTTAGGTTGCCCTGATCATGGGTTACGGAAAAAGTTGTCCCATAAAAATCATTGTCCAACCAACGCCTTCTAATTAGGTCGGTCTTATCAACTTCTTCCCCATCAACTGTAATAGGATCTATTCCATAGGTACTAAAATCATCGTCTTCCCTATACTGCTCAAAATAGCCTCTTCCTTTTGTGTAGTGAAAGGCCAAGTTTGTGTTCCAATTATTGGCAATCTGCTCATTCCAGTGCAGTTGAAAATGATCCTGTTTGTAGTTATCCTCCTCCTTATCATAATATTGGGTAAGACCATTTTCATCGGTATAGATACCAGCAGAATTAAAGGTTCTATCGGTTTTTAGGGTTTCTGCATCTATGCCATTCCAAGCTTGATAGGTAATCTCATGACCTCCAAAGAGCAAGGCCTTTATCAGGGTATTGTCATCTACGTAGGATCCTTGTAAAAAATAGGATTCCAGTTCAGAGGAAGCCCTGTCTATATAACCATCGGATGTTATTCTGGACAATCGTCCCGAAATTTCTACTTGGTCATTCAACAAACCGGTGCTGAATTTTAAGTTGTTTCTCAAGGTACCAAAGCTTCCTATAGAAGACGAGATCTGTGCATACGCTTCTTCGGAAATAGCATCGGTCAACAAATTTAAACTAGCACCAAAAGCACCACTACCATTTGTTGATGTCCCTACACCTCTCTGCAATTGTAAACTCTCCGTTGAGGATGCAAAATCGGGCATATTGACCCAAAAAGACCCGTGCGATTCCGAATCGTTGTAAGGAATACCGTTGATGGTTACATTTACCCTTGTACCTGAGCTCCCACGAACACGGATTCCCGTGTATCCAACGCCTGCCCCAGCGTCGGAAGTGGTTACCACTGCGGGTAAAAAATTCATCAAAACCGGAATGTCCTGTCCCAGGTTCCTAGGTTTAATTTGCTCTTTGGTTAAATTGGTGAAGGTTACTGGCGATTGTTTGGTTACCCTAACGGCGGATACCAATACCTCATCCAAAGTAATCTCTTTTCCCTCCAAAGAATCTTTGGGTTTCTCTTGGCCCAAGGCCGAAAGTGTTGCTGCCAATAGAGCAGCCGTTGTGAACATAGTTTTCATCCGTAATACATTTGTTACGAATAAAAGGGGCTATTATTCTTGTTAAAAATTGATTTTTGTTTTATTTCCGATACCATTTTAAAGGCCGAAACTAAAACGATGGAAATTCCAAAACGCGATTTTCGCATCCCTTGGCAGCATTACCCGCCCAGGTTCCTTGGGTATAATCTCAGCCTGATTGAACAAGCACCCCTTTGAGACGGCGGCAAATTTACATAGGCGAATCATAATATCATAATAATTAATTAACTTTTATTTGTAAACCACAGCACCCTATATTACGTATTTTAATATACCACTTATAAACTACCTCTGCCTTTATGAATAAGAGCAAGAACAAATTTACGTTTAAAATAATGTTCAGCTACCTAATACTAGGAGTACTGGCTTTGGTAGTTGCCTATTATATATTTACGGAAATAAGGGTTTTTGTTTCTACGGACACCGTTGTGGAGAATGATGTTAAGCTAATAAAAACAGGCTCCCTACTTACGGAACTCTATGAGGCCGAAAGTCTTTCCAAACTGGCTCTTCAGAAAAAGACCAATAAGAGTTTTACACTATATGCCCAAAAAATAGATTCCATTTTTGTGAGTATAGACTCCCTTAAACTCCTAACCGATAGCGACAACCAAAAGGGCATGTTGGACAGCATACAGGACCTACTTAAAAAAAAGGTATATAACAGTAATCAGCTTTTGCGGCTCAAAAGAAAAAATGAATCCAATAACTCTATAGACAACGCCATAAGGGAATTCAGTAAAATTGAGGAGTCCATGGGCAAAATATCCCCAGAGAGCCTCAACCCCAATTACCCCAACTTGCCTCCAGATGTACAAGGCACCCTAAAAAAATGGGCCGATTATTTAAGTGAGAACGTTCCCAAGGACACCTCTAATCACAATGCTTCGGTAAGGGTAGATTCGGTTTTAACAGCTTCCAAAACCCTTTTGGCCGAAGCCAAACAAAACAACAGTAGGACGCTGCGTTCCGTGGCACAAAAGGAATTGGAACTAGGAAGGGCCGACTTATACATCTCCCAGCAATTGCGCCGTATTATTTCAGCGTTTGAACAGGAAATGTTGCTAAAAACATACAATGAAAACCTCAATAAACAAGCTGCCCTAAAAAGAAGTATTAGATTGGCCGGTTTTGCCTCCCTACTTGGATTTGCCATTGTAGGATTGTTTATTTTCTTAATTACCAAAGATTACTGGAAGGTACAATTGTACAGACAAAAATTAGAAAAGGAAAAGAAATTTTCAGAGTCGCTTTTAAAAAGTAGGGAGCAGTTAATATCTACCGTGAGCCATGACCTCCGTACTCCTTTAAACACCATTACCGGCTATTCCGAGCTTATAGAAAGCACCGGGCTCAACAACAAACAATTGAACTATCTCAAAAATGTTAAATCGGCATCCCAATATGTAGATAGTTTGGTAAACGACCTATTGGACTTTTCCAAATTGGAAGCGGGAAAAATAAAGGTTGAAAAGGCTCCATTTATATTGTCGGACCTCATCACAGAAACAGCTGAAAACCTGAGGGAAATACATTCCAAAAAGCCAATAGAGCTTATTTTAAAAGTTGATGACCGTTTAGAGAATACCGTTTTGGGCGACCCCTTTAGGGTAAGACAGATCCTTACAAACCTTATTGGGAACGCCTATAAATTCACCA
>CAXAVP010000210.1:0-7712 GCA_963972175.1 uncultured Arenibacter sp. | reverse complement strand
GGAATTCCAGGAATAGAGGATCCCAAGCATCAGCTGTTTACCTGCTCGGTAAACAGCTGATGCTTGGGATCCTCTATTCCTGGAATTCCCATCACCGCATCCCTATGTGATGATGTTTGCTTAGGAACATATAATTTAATATTCAACTTAAGTCTATCTATCAACTCTTCCGCATGCCTATAGGTATTGGGGGTATTATACCCGGTATCACACCAAATTACGGGGATAGAGGAATCAACCTCGGTAACCGCGTGTAAAATAGCCACCTCATACGGCCTAAAATTAGTGGTCACCACAGCCTTAGCAGCCTGATCTATTGCCCAAGAAATAATTTCTTGCGGTTGCTTATCCTTAAATTGTTGATTTAATTTTTGTATTTGCTCCTCTGTAAATGCCATCACTTAATCACTTTAAATTCTTTTAAACTTGCCTAATTACTTTCCCCAGTTAATTTTATTCCATATCCTTTCATGGAAAAAATACAAAATCATTTTGGTGAACAATTCCACCATTCCAATAGAGAACGCAACAGACAATGTTCCGGTAACGATCCAAGAAATCAGCATCGTATCCAAGGTTCCTATTATTCTCCAGCTTATAGACTTGGCAACACTCCTTTTAGGGTTCTCGGTGCTCTTGTCCGCCTTATAACTTTTAGTAACCGTGCTTTTGTTATTATTTGCAACCAATTGTTCAGCAATCATATGACAAAAAACTTATTATTTATTACCCTATCGATTTAATAGAGTAAGCAAAAATAAAACTATTTTGGAAAACAGCATACTAAAATTCATTTAAAATTTAGATTACCCTACAGTTTTAGTAGATTAATAAAAAATCTCTTTTAATTTTAAAGAAAGTCCAGCAATTTTACGGAAATCACCAATATTATTTCTTAAAAGTGACCTTTATTACTCACAATCAACCCCTTAAGGGCACCAAGTCCGCCAGAGTGTTGTTTCTAAATACATCCAAGGTACTATCCCTTACCTGAAGCATCAGTTTATGCACGGAACAACTGGCCTCATCTGGGCAGTCGGCACATTTTTCATAGAAATTCAAACTTACGCAGGGTACCATGGCTATGGGCCCTTCCAATACCCTCATAACGGTGGTCATGGGAATATCCTTAGGGTCCTTTATGAGGTAATAGCCTCCGCCCTTGCCTTTCTTGGAGCCTAGAAGTCCGGATTTCCTTAAGGTAAGAAGTATACTCTCTAGAAATTTTTGGGAGATATTCTCATGCTGGGCAATTTCGGATATTTGAACAGGTACTCTCCCTTCCTGGGTTGCCAAAAAGGTAAGTGCCTTTAATCCATATTTTGTCTTTTTGGAAAGCATTGAGCGAAGATAAGGAAAATTAACACTTTCTATAAAACCTATCTAAATTTTGAAAATCAAATAGCCCCTACTCCCGGTTTTGCCCATTATATTTATTCATCCAAGGCTTGCGATATATCGGCAATAATATCATCTATATGCTCCAAGCCCACTGAAACCCTAACCATACCATCTGTGATGGAGGTGGACAACCTTTCTTCCACAGACAATTTACTATGGGTTGTAGAGGCAGGATGGGTTACTATACTCCTGGAATCCCCCAAATTGGCAGAAAGCGACAACATCTTAATGGCATTAAAGAACTTTTGCCCTGCTTCTACCCCTCCTTTTACTTCAAAAGCTACTACGCAACCTCCGGCTCTCATTTGTTTTTTGGCCACCTCATATTTAGGATGGGATTTTAAAAAAGGATATTTCACCCAATTCACCTTTGGATGTCCTTCCAGGTATTCTGCCAGTTTTAAGGCATTATCACAATGCTTGTCCACCCTAAGGGACAACGTCTCCAAACTTTTGGAAAGCACCCAAGCATTAAAAGGGGATAAGGCCGGACCTGTAATCCTAGAAAAGCGATACACCTTATCTATCAACTCCTTGCTACCTACCGTTATCCCAGCCAATACCCTACCTTGACCATCCATTAATTTGGTTCCCGAATGGATCACCAAATCTGCCCCAAATTTAATCGGCTGCTGCAAATAGGGCGATGCAAAGCAATTATCGATTATAAAAATTAAATTGTGCTTTTTGGCAAAACTCCCCAATACTTCCAAATCCAAAACATCCACTCCTGGATTGGTAGGTGTTTCCGCATAAATAATCTTGGTCTTTGGCGTAAGCAGTTCCTCCAAAGTATCCAGTTCATCTACCTTAAAATAGGATGTGGTAATATTCCATTTAGGCAAAAACTGTGTAAACAAACTATGTGTAGACCCAAAAATACTTCTTGAAGAAATAACATGATCTTCGCTTTCCAACAATGCGGCAAAAGTAGAAAACACAGCAGACATTCCAGAAGCAAATGCAAATCCGTCCTCGGCCCCTTCCATCTTACATACCTTTTCTATAAACTCCGAGGAATTGGGATTGCTATACCTAGAATATATATTACGATCCTTTTCCTCAGCAAAGGATGCACGCATATCCTCCGCATCCTCAAAAACAAAACTAGAGGTTAAATACATAGGTGTTGAATGCTCCAGGAATTGTGTTCGCTCTGTTTGAGTGCGTATTGCTTCTGTTTCAAATTGATAATTCTTACTCATAATTTCTGATCTAAATAATTCTTACAACATACTTTTCCAGGATAATCCCGGTACTTTTTCATTGGATCATTTACTATCCTGGCAGCTATTTCCAATCTATATACCCACTTCCATGAGTAGACAGCCATATTCTATATACTACTACTTAACACCTCTATGCTTATTCCAACCTGTGCGAGCGCCACAACTATCCTTTTTCCGCAATGCGCAATATATCACCAAATACCCCTCTGGCCGTTACAGCTGCTCCTGCTCCAGCACCTTGTATCACCAAGGGATGCTCCCCATAAGATTCCGTATATATTTCTATTATGGAATCGGACCCTTTAATTTGTCCCAGGGCACTTTCTTTGGGTACGGAGATCAATTTCACCTCCAGATTCCCTTTTTCCTGTTGTAAGTCTCCGGACAGATCACCTACATATCGCAATACATGCCCAGGCTTTTGCGCGTTCTTTATCTTACTAAACTTTTCATCCAATACATCCAGACGCTTTAAGAAACCATCTACCTCACCGTCCTGCAGGGACTCCGGTATCAAATTCTCTATCTGCACATCCGAAAATTCATTGCTCAGGTCCAGCTCCCTTGCCAAGATGAGCAATTTTCTGCCAACATCGTTCCCAGAGAGGTCTTCTCGCGGATCGGGCTCGGTAAAACCAAGCTTCATGGCTTCCTGCAAAATTTCAGAAAATGGTGCATCCTTCTCTGAAAACGTATTAAAAATATAACTCAAAGAACCAGAAAAAACTCCTTTTATCCCCGTAATGTTCTCTCCGGACAAATGCAATAACTTAATGGTATCTATTAAGGGTAGGCCAGCACCCACATTGGTTTCGTATAGATATTGTTTTTGGTGCTTAGCAAGTTCTTCCCTCAGCTGTTGAAAGTAATCAAAACCTAGGGTGTTGGCAATTTTATTGGAGGACACCAAATCAAAACCATTATCCACAAAATCGAAATAAGCCGATACAAAATCCTCATTGGCCGTATTATCCACTGCTATTAGGTTTTCCAAATGGTGCTCCTTGGCGTATTTAAAAATATCGTCCATGGTATAAGGAACGGCCTTGGTCTCCATAGCGTTTTTCCAATTCTTGGCAAGACCTTTATTGTTAAGCAAGACCTTTTTGGAATTGGCCACCGCAAATACATTGAGGTGGATGCCTTTGCGCTTTTCTATGGTCTTATTGGATTTTAGTATTTGATCAATAAGGGTCCCACCCACATTACCATGTCCAAATATGGCTATATTTACCTTCTTGCTAATACCAAAAATCTGACCGTGCATTACATTCAATGCCTTATGCATATCCGATTTTTTAAGAACCAAACTCACGTTCTTACCAGAAATGGTATTATTGAACAACAGAGGAACTATCTGGTTTTTTATCAATGCATTATAAGGTTTGTAAAAGGTACTTAGGTCCTCACCTACTACCGAGATAACCGATACCTGATCCACCACCGTAATGTTGTTGATGTCCTGCAGTTTAAAATCTGTTTGAAATTCCTCTTCCAAAGCCCTCTTCGCCAAAGGGGCATTTTGGGCATCTACCACAAGACCGATACCTCTCTCCGAGGATCCCTGGGAAATAATGCTAACACTAATATTGTTACTGCCCATAACCCTAAATATACGGGCATCAACTCCTACTTTACCTAATAAGCCACGGCCTTCCAAATTAATCAACGCCATGTTTTCTATTACAGATAGGGACTTTATGCCCTCCTTATTGGTACTGGCACTGATCAAGGTTCCCTCGTTATCATCATTAAAGGTATTTAAGATGCGAAGTGGAATATTTTTTTCTATTAATGGGATAATGGTCTTGGCATGCAAGATGGTAGTCCCAAAATTAGCAAGTTCATTGGCCTCACTATAGGAAAGTTCCTCGATTCTTTGTGCCTCGGGCACCAAATCTGGGTTGGCCGTAAAGATACCGTCAACATGGGTATAATTTTGCAACTCTTCCGCATTGAGGTAGTTTGCCAATAATGCAGCCGAATAATTACTTCCATTTCTCCCCAAAGTAGTGGTTTCACCCAATTCGTTGGAAGCGATAAAACCAGTGGTAACCACAACAGTACCCAAATCCAATTTCCCAAACTCGCTCTTTACATTGTCCTTGGACAAGGTCTCCAACACCTTGGCATCCCCAAATTTGGAATCGGTTTTTATAAGCTGCCTAGAATCGACAAATTGGGCATTTACCCCCTTATCTACCAACAAGTGAGCTACTGTTTTGGCAGAGATCAATTCTCCGTGGGCCAGAACCTGATCTTTAATTTTTGGGCTATAGTCCCCCAATATGGCCACTCCCTGGAATAGTTTTAACAAAGACGTAAATTCTTCCGAAAGATCTATATGCCCAAAGGTATGCTGTTGATACTTCTCAAAGGCCTTAAAGTCTTTTAGGTAATCCACTCCGTTGGCTGCCTTTTCCAACATGGCTTCCAGTTCATCCGTAGCCTTGTTCCTAGCAGAAACCACAACGGCTATATTCTCTCCAGCCTTGGATTTATCGGTGACGATTTTCAACACCGTGTCCAAACCTTCGCCATTGGCCAAGGATTTCCCTCCAAATTTCAAGACTTTTACCTTTTTAGATCTACCGTTATGATCAAAAATCCCTTTTAGCAGTTCCTCCATTTGATTGAATTCGATCAAAAAGGCATCGTGACCGTGGAGGGAGGGAATTTCCCCATAAGTAACATTGCTATTGGCCTGCGCCAATTTTTTAAAGGTATCCTTATTCTCCTGGGCCGTAAAAAAAAGATCGGAATCCACCCCAATAATATGAATATTGGTATCACTATCCTGTAGCTTAACAAATGCTTCCTCCCCATCCCTTGTAATGTCAATGGTCTTCAACAATTGATTCATCAATTTATAGGCCGACAACTGGAAACGTTCCTGTAATTTCTTTCCATGATGGGTTAACCAACTCTCCACATTAAAAACTTTCAATTCCTCATTGGTGCTCCTCTTAAAGCGCTCCTTAAAGGATTCTGGAGTCCTATAGCATAACATGGCGTGCATACGCGCGTCATGAACAGGCTGTTTGGAGTTGATAAGGAACTGTTCCTGGATTTGACAATTGGCTATTAACCAATCTGTTGATTTCCAATCAGATGCAACCGGAATCAGATGTTCTGCCAAATGGGGGGCCAAAGCTGCCATTTCCCAAGCTATTCCACCCCCTAAGGAACCTCCAATAAGTGCAAAAACCTTATTTATTTTTAACAGTTCCAATCCAGAAAGAAAGATATGGGCTATGTCCCTAGCCACAAAGTCCTTGTAATTATCTATTACAAAGCCATCATATCCGTTACCTGGAATATTAAAGGAAAGTATGGTATATTTTTTAGTATCAATACACTTACCATCCCCTATCAAGGTAGTCCACCACCCGTTTTCACCTGCCACATTGGAATTCCCGGTAAGAGCGTGGTTTACTAAAATTATGGGGGCAGTATGCAGCGGTTGGCCAAAAACCTCATAGGATAATTTAATATCCATCGTTTTGCCGCTACAGGTTTGGTATTTATTTATTAAAAGATGATGTAACATAAGGTGTTTATACTATAAATTTCTAAAGAATTTGGACCGTGGAGATATAAAAAATGGGAGCGCCCTTTTACAAAGGAAATTGAAATGTACGCTCCCAAATTATTCTATCAATGAATTTATTAAGGAAATAAAATATTAGTTAGGCCAATACCGGATTAGGCTATTACAGAAAAAGCCTGTTCCAAGTCTGCCTTAATATCTTCAATATCCTCCAAACCAACACATAGACGTATTAAATCCTTGGTTACCCCAGTTGTTTCCTGAGCTTTCTCGTCCAATTGTTGATGGGTTGTACTAGCTGGGTGGATAATCAGGGACTTGGTGTCCCCTATATTGGCCAGCAGCGAAAATAACTTGGTTTCGTCCACCACCTTCTTGGCCGACTCATAACCTCCTTTAACTCCAAAGGTAACAATGCCGCTTTGCCCATTAGGCAGGTACTTCTTGGCCAGATCATGGTATGGACTGGATGTTAAGCCGGGATAATTAACCCATTCAACCTCTTCCCTGTCCTGCAACCACTTAGCTAGTTCCAAAGCATTTTCGCTGTGTTTTTTGATGCGAATCTCCAGGGTTTCCAATCCTTGGATGATCTGAAATGCATTAAACGGACTTAAAGCAGCACCAAGATCCCTAAGGCCTTCTATCCTAACCTTTGCAATAAAGGCGGCAGCACCCAAAACATCATGGTAAATAAGTCCATGGTACCCAGGAGAAGGCTCTGTAAATTCTGGGAATTTTCCACTGCTCCAATCAAATGTACCGGCATCTATAATAGCACCACCCATGGAGGTACCATTCCCATTTACATATTTGGTAAGTGAATGGATCACAATATTGGCTCCGTGCTCTATTGGTTTTACCAAGGCGCTGGTGGCAACCGTATTATCTACAATAAACGGAATTTTTGCTTCTTTGGCCACTGTAGAAATAGCCTTTAGATCCAACACATCCAATTTTGGATTGCCTAAGGACTCAACAAAAATTGCCCTAGTATTATCCTGGATGGCCTTGGCAAAATTCTCCTTGTCACCTGGCTCTACAAAGGTTGTTGTGATACCCAGTCTAGGCAAGGTTACTGCAAAAAGATTATAAGTACCCCCATAAAGGCTATTGGAGGCAACAATATGATCACCAGCCTTTAACAATACCATTAATGCCGTAGAAATTGCTGCTGTCCCTGAAGCGGTAACCACAGAGGCGATACCGCCTTCCAAAGCCGCCAAGCGTTGCTCCAAAATGTCATTGGTAGGGTTGTTCAGTCTAGTGTAAATGTATCCGGGCTGGGACAAGTTAAAAAGATTGGCCGCATGATCGGTATCGTTAAACACATAGGCTGTGTTCTGATAGATTGGCACGGCCCTGGTCCCACCGGTTAAATTTGTGTCGTGACCGGCATGTAATGCATTGGTTGCAAATTTTTGAGTACTCATGATTTCTTGTTTTTTATAAATTTTTATAAGATATAAATAAAAAGTAAAAACAAATAATGCGGATAAAGCAATATTGTAAAATCAAAAAGTTAAAAAGAA
>CAXAVP010000209.1:0-7726 GCA_963972175.1 uncultured Arenibacter sp. | reverse complement strand
CTGTGGGGTTATCTCCCATGTCACTGATTATAAATGGATGCTTGTCACTGGCCAGTGCCAACTTTAGGCTTTCTTCCAAGCTGGTGGTTGGGGCAACAAATTCAAATTGATTTCGTACATCCCAAAAGCTTTGAGCCAAGGTTTCGGCTCCATCTTTAACTTTTTCCTTGCCGTCTCCCGTAACCATAACTACAGCATGGTTTCGGGGTTCGTCTGCCCAAGCATAGCCTATCCAGATAGCAGCATCTATAACCCCCTCTTTATTGGCCACACTGGGCACTTTTGCGTAAAGACTTTTACCTGGTTCAATTCGGGTGCTGGTCTTTTCACCTGGTAATAATATGGGTACAGGGATCCAAGCTTTATATTTGGGCTTGCCCTTACCATTTTCAAGTCGGTCCAAAAGGTTGGTGACCGCTCTTTTCTTGGACTCGATGGCGTCCTCGTGGGGAGCCATTCTATAGCATGTGATTAAATCGGTATGTTTAGCCAATTTTTTGGATACGTTTCCATGTAGGTCCATGGAGGTGGATATGAGGACATCGGTCCCAACAACTTCCCTAATTTGTTCTATAAGATCACCCTCAGGGTCATCCATTCCTACCACACTCATAGCACCGTGTATATCAAAGAAAAGTCCGTCATAAGGGCCATTTTCCTTTAATAATTTTAAGGTCTTGGAGACCAAGGACTCGTAGGCCTCTTTGGTGACCGTACCGCCGGGCAAAGCTTTCCCGACCAAGGTAGGTACCCATTGCGCCCTATTTCTATTTAAGGAATCTGCTTGGAGAAATGGGTATTTGGAAAATATAGAATCACCTATTTTGGCATGAAAGGCTTCCTCATGGGTCAGGGCAGGAGAAAAGGTGCTGCTTTCTATTCCCAAACCGGCAATGGCGATTTTAGGCAGATTTTCTGATTCATGTTGTTTTTGGTCTTGTTTACAAGAGGCTAGTAGGACTATTAGTAAGATGTAGCAATGGATAAGCGGTTTCAATATTCTTTGGTTTTAAAGTTGCTCAACTACCTGGCAGTATGCCAAGAGCACTAATCAGCCCTCAAAACTGATTAATAAGTCCGAATATAAGAAAATTAACCTTGAGTTTTTAGATTAGGAAGTGAAGAATATTCGAAGTTCAAGCGTCATTTACAGCTTGTTGAATTAAGTGTTTGCCAATGAGAACTCCAGAAATATTGATATTCTATTTTAGATCAATAATATTGAAAATCAGATAAAATTCTAGGGGGCTGTTTGATGATTTTATATAAATGGCCAACCGACTTTTTGTTAACATTTTAATAAGGGTATGTAAAAATTTTCTCTTATTTACAACCCTGATAGTTCTTCTTTTTAAATTCCAATGGCTTCTTACATGGAATTAATTCTTAATCATCATAGCTTATCCGGTCTCGTATACCACCACTTTCTCGATGGATAATGACATCGGCCTTGTATTTTTTAGCTAAACTTTTGGCCTTGCGTATGGCCGTGCTCTGTTTTCTATGTTTACTGCTTATGCGTTGGTTGCCCTCTCGACGTACGGCCCAACCTTCCTTATGGGGCACCACATGTTGGTGCCAAGTTCTGCCGCGCTTACTTTGTTGCGAGCTATTAAAAAAGACCTCCAAAAGGTCAATGAGGGTTCGTAACCAAGATTTGAGGTTCGACATATTTCATTGTTGTGGTCCCGAAGATAACATTATTTCTAGTTTTAAGATGGATGAAAATAATTAGGTGCCGCCTAGGGAAGAAGTTAAAGTGTATATTTTGTTGAAGGAGCAGTTTGGCGCGTTGGCTTTTGAATCTTGGGCGGGAGCTCCAGGACCTACCGTTGGAATGCCCTGTATATAGGGGGTGGGGACATGGGTATTTCACGCTGCCCGAATGGGTGGTTTTAATGAAGGATTTGTTCAAAATACTGTTGTTTTGGAAAGTTTTTAAATAGTAGAATTAATAAACGGTAAAAAACGGATTTACTGAAATAGTCCGAAAAGGGCACAAAGATGTACTGTAAGATTTTAAGTCCCTTGTGATGTGCCTAAATATGGTTCATTATGAAATATATGTATAGTGTCCAAGTTTTTTTAGAAAAAGAAAGTCCTAATGATTATTGGGACTGCAAAAAACAGTAGCAATACTCCTATTTCATTAAATGGGTCGATTGACCTGACTCAATGTGTTACACTTGTTGTGTTTGTTTGATAAAAATTGAGTCGGACTAAAAAACTTAATAATGATTGTTGACTGGTATAACGGGACAAAAGATGATGGTACAAAATAGAAGGGTGACTTACTTAACGGTTTTATTGTTTAATTGGATCTGGGTGTTTTCGGTAAAAGCACAAAATGTGGCCCATGTTGCGGATATGCAAATTGCACTGGGGCTACAGACCTACAGTGCCCCGGTTAAAAACCGGGCAGTGACCGGAGAAGCATTATCCGTTGCGGGAGAAAGCTATGGAATTGGTATTGGGGTCCATTCTAGATCTAGCCTAAAGATCAAAGTTAGCGATAGCCGGAAATTTACTGCCAAGATGGGAGTTAATGATTCGGAGGTTGATCTTCAGTCCGAATTGCTAACCACTATTCCACTAACCGATGGGAAGCGTTTGTTTTATGAAATTTCGGATTCTAGAAAACAGTTTGTTGGTTTGGAAGGGAAAGATGGAAAGATAGATCAGGGAGCTGTAATTTTTGTGCTGGTAAATAATGGAAAGGAGATTTATAATAGTGGTGTTATGTATGCTGGGGACCGAGCCAAGGAGGTGGACATCGATATTGATAGAGGAGTATTGGAAATGATCGTTGAAGATGGAGGTGACGGAAAAAGTGGAGACCATGCCGTATGGATAGATCCAAAAATTGATTACTTTGAAATCCCCCCGATTATGGTTGCCTATGATTACACTGGTGAAAAATTGGAACAATCCAAAGAAGTTGACAAAAAACTAAAGGGGTTATTGGGCAAACTGCCTAAAATTGAGACACCGTTGAAACAACCGGAAGTTGATTGGCTAATAGACAACAGCCATGCCAAGGCCAATGTCTATCGTAGTGATAACGGCAAGGATGTTATTCTAACAAATGGCCTTGTTGCCAGGGTATTTAGGTTGTTTCCCAATTTGGCGACTGTAGATTTTATGAACCAAATGACAGGGGAGAGTCTATTGAGAAGTGTTTCCAATGAAGGGATGTTAACAATAGATGGCAAGGAAATCGCTATTGGAGGCCTTATAGGGCAACCGGAATATGCTTATACACTAATGGAATGGGTAGATGATATGGGCATTGATCCAAATTCTTTTTCAATAAAGGGTTTTGAGGTTAAAAATTTAAGCGACCGTTTAGAGTGGAAACGTGTTCGCTGGGCTTCCAATCCAGAGATGCCAACTGGTAAGGAAATTGTGTTTACCTTGACAAAGGATAATATTTTGGTTAAAGTCCACTATGCCTTATACGATGGGATTCCAACACTGAGCAAATGGATAGAGGTTACCAATAATGGAGATCTAATGGTGCAGTTGAATAGGTTTAAATTGGAGCAACTGGCCATGGTGGAGGGTGAAAGCCTCGTGGATGTTCCTGTGCATTTTGAAAAGCCCAATATTCACGTTGAAACGGATTATGCTTTTGGTGCCATGCAACAAAAGACCTCGGATAAAACTACCTTTTGGGAAACCGATCCCAGATATACTTCCCAGACCAATTACCCCATGCAATTACCGGCCATTTTGGAGGTGAGACCTCCTTTGGGGCCTAATGTGGGAATTGCTCCAGGCGAATCGTTTACGAGCTTCAGGGTTTGGGAGACCCCGTTTGACAGCTTTGACAAGGAACGCAAGGGATTGTTCATCAGAAAAATGTACAGGACTATTTCTCCTTGGACCACCGAAAACCCTATTTTTCTCCATCTTACAACTACAGATCCTAAAAAGATTAGGTCCGCAGTGGATCAATGTGCCGAGGTAGGTTATGAAATGATAATCCTAAGTTTCGGAAGTGGCTTGGATATGGAGAAGGAGTCTCCTGAGTATTATGCAAAATTTAGGGAATTGGTAGATTACGCTCATTCCAGAGGTGTTGAATTGGGAGGATATTCCCTGCTTTCCAGCCGGTGGATAAGTGATGAGGTGGATGTTATTAATCCCGAAACAGGTAAGAGGGGCGGAATGATCTTTGGTTCATCACCCTGCCTATGTTCGGATTGGGGATATGATTATTTTAGAAAGATCAAATCCTTTTTTAAGGAAACGGGAATGAGTGTTTTTGAAAATGACGGTTCATATCCCGGCAATGTCTGCGCATCAACTTCACATACCTTTCACAATGGTTTGGAGGATTCCCAATGGAAACAATACGCTCAGATACAAGGGCTTTATAAGTGGATGAGGTCTGAGGGTATATATATGAACGTACCGGATTTTTATATTAATTCAGGAACCAATAAAACCGGAATAGGTTATAGGGAGGTCAATTGGTCCTTGCCTAGGGAGCGGCAGCTGGTTCTGGGCAGACAAAATATTTACGACGGACTATGGAAAACTATTCCTAGCATGTCCTGGACTTTTGTGCCACTTACCGAATATCATGGAGGGGGTAAGGCAGCTACCTTGGAGCCCTTGAGCGAACATTTGGACGATTATGAAGGTCATATGATGCAGAACTATGGGGCAGGAGTACAGGCCTGTTACAGGGGGCCAAGGTTGTACGATACACCTAAAACAAAGGCTGTAGTGACCAATGTAATCAACTGGTACAAAAAATACAGGGAGATACTTAACAGTGATGTTCTGCACCTTAGAAGGCCATCGGGTAGAGACTGGGACGGCATTATGCACGTTAACCCCAACCTGAAGGAAAAAGCTATGGTGATGGTGTATAATCCATTGGGAAAAGATATCGAAAGGGAATTGGAATTGCCCTTGTACTATACCGGTTTAACCAATTTTGCCATGGTTAGGGAAAAAGAAGGGGCTTCCAAAAGGTATAAATTGGATAGGGATTATTCCATAAAGGTCAAGGTCCGTATTCCGGCTAACTCCTATTCTTGGTTGGTTATTGAATAAAGGACATTTACTTGTTGACCTATAGCCTTGTGGACATGGGATGGCAAAGGTGTTGTCGTTGGTGTCCCTATCACCTTATAGTTTATCTTGAAAATGCAATACAATTTGTATATTGTTTTCAAAAGTAAACCCAAATATGCGAAAATATGATGCGGCCCTGATTGTTGTTTTGTTGATGATGACTCTTTTTGGTTGGGCCCAAGAATATAAGTTTCGGCATATAACTACTGTAGACGGTCTTTCCCACAATGAAGTGCGCAAAATTGTGAAGGATAGCCAGGGCTTTATGTGGTTTGGTACCCAAAATGGACTAAACAGGTACGATGGCTATCGGTTTAAATTATTTAAAAACAAGCCCAATGACAGTACTTCCATTGTTGGGGATAAAGTGTTTTCCCTAACGGCATCCAAGGATAAATTGTGGGTAGGCACCATTACCGGCTTAAGTGTTCTTCACACCGTTTCTTTAAAGGTAATCCCAACTCCAGAACTGTGGAATGTATTCCAAGACAAAGATATATTGCAATTGTTTTGGGATGGTTCCAAAAAGGTGTGGGCATCCACAGAAGATGGTAATTATATTATTGATACCGATTCTTATAAAGTGCGTACCGTTCTGGAAGATTTTAAAATAGTGTCCATTGGAAAGGGGGTCGACAATTCCTTATGGATCGGTACGGACCAAGGCTTACTTAAATATAATCCCCAATCAGGGACGGTTATAAAAAACTATGAAATAGGAGCTTTTGATGCTTATGGATTGGATGAAATCTTTACCAACTCCTATGGTGAGGTGTGGGTAACCCTTGGTGGTGACATATTTCGATTTCAGTCCGAACGGGATCGATTTATAGAGGTATACCGTTCCAAATCCCTCAATGGGATATCCCAAAATGAAAAAGGGGACCTTTTCTTTGGCAGTTATGGCAACGGCCTTATTAGGTATTCCAGGGTTACAGGAGGTTTTGAAACCCTAATGGCAAACCCGGAAAACCATGCGTCATTGAGTAGTAATGACGTTTATGACGTCTATGTAGGTGAGGAGGATATTATTTGGGTGGGGACACAGGAAGGACTGGACTATTATGATTATAGCAGAGATCGCTTTCAGAGTTTGGTACATCTTCCGAACAATGAAAACAGCTTGAGCAGTAGCTTTGTACAAACGCTATTTCAGGACAAGGATAACACCTTTTGGGTAGGGACCAGGGAGGGGGTAGATCATGTAGTTTTTGAAGAAGGATATCGGGACCCCAAAATAACCCATATGAACATGGACCTTAATATTTTCAAAGCTTTGGACAGCTCTTATGTCTCCTCCATATTTCGGGATTCAAAGGATAGAATGTGGATAGCTACTATGGGTGATGGGTTGTTTTTGATCAATGAGGATCAAAATTTGTACAAACGTTATCGCCATGACGGCACTGATCTTAAAAGTATAGCATCTTCTTCGGTCCGGGCAATTATGGAAGATCATTTGGGAAGGATTTGGTTTGGGACAGGTGGCGGATTATCGCTTTTGGTGGAAGAGGAAGGGGATGAGTATTCCTTTGAGAACTTTGGATATCCCAAGTACGATTCCAATTCCCTGCCTTTGAACGATATTTATACCGTATTTGAGGACAGTAAAAATAGAATCTGGATTGGAACAAATAAGGGAGGGGTTAGTTTGCTTCAGGAGAATGGTTCGGCTAAGAGCTTTCTTAGGTTTTACAATAATCCCAGTGACCCCAAATCATTGAGCAATGATGAGGTTTTTGTGATATATGAGGATGTTTTGGGGCGGGTTTGGTTTGGGACTTCGGCTGCAGGTTTAAATTTACTGATGGAAGACGGTGGCAAAGAAATTAATAAAGGGTATTATTTTAAGCGATATACAGAAAATGATGGGCTTTCGGACAATGAAGTAAATGCTATTTTGGAAGATGGGAATGCTAATTTGTGGATATCGACCAATACGGGTATTTCGGTGTTTGATGTGGAAAATGAGTTGTTTACCAATTATACTACCTACGATGGAGTGTTAAAGGGAAAATTCAGAAAAAATGCTAAGTGGAAGACCAAAGATGGGATGATGTTTTTTGGAGGGGCTGCAGGGGTAAATTATTTTGATCCTAAAAATTTTGAAGCGACCAGTGGTCCTATATCTCCCGTTTTTTCCGATTTGTTGATTGATGGGAAAGTCGTCAATATAGGGCAAAAACTAGACGGGAAAGTGGTATTGGAACAACCCCTGGTCAACGGTTCTAGAATTGTATTGCCTCAAAACGACAATAGATTCCAGCTAGAATTTTCATCTCTGTCGTTTACTTCTCCTTATCGAAGAAAATATAGGTATAAGCTTGAAGGTGTAGATAAGGAATGGCATGTAACCACAGGGAATGACCCAAATGCCATTTATGCCAACCTGGATCCCGGGAGTTATAAATTCTTACTTGATGTGTCTGAAGGAGAAAAAATGTTTAGTGGAGATCCCATTCATATAGATATTGAAGTAAGTCATGGTCCCTATAATCGATTTTATGTTAAAATAGGACTTTATATAGCCGTATCATTGACTATAGTTTTGTTGTTGATGGCCTATAGAAACAAAAGGCAAGGCAATGAATCGTATCCCAAGAACCCAAAAAGTAAAAAACCACCTAAAACCATAGAT
>CAXAVP010000208.1:0-7736 GCA_963972175.1 uncultured Arenibacter sp. | reverse complement strand
TCCTATTATTGGGTTCAGGGCCTGCCTTTGTCGGCAGACAGGCTTGCCCTGAGGATTAAAACCTTTTATTAACTTTAACTAAATTAAAATCAAAATGAGTCAAAAATTAAGATGGGGCATTATAGGGTTAGGGAATATTGCCCATCATTTTGTTAAAGACCTAGCTCTGGTGAAAGACGCTAGCATTAGGGCCGTGGCCTCCAGATCCATGGACAAGGCCAAGGCATTTGCGAACAAGTATAATGTTCCCTTTTCATTTGATAGCTATAACGACTTACTGGAAAGCAAGGAGGTAGATGTGGTATATATTGCTACCCCTCATACTTCCCATGCGGAACTTTCCATTTTAGCCATGAATCATAAGAAGCATGTTCTCTGTGAAAAACCAATGGGGGTGAATGCCGAAGAGGTTAAAAGAATGGTAGATGCATCAATGCAAAACGGAGTATTCCTAATGGAGGCTCTTTGGAGTAGGTTTAACCCTTCCATAGTAAAAGTAAAAGAGTTGGTAAACCAATCGGCAATTGGCCCATTAACCTATTTACATGCCGATTTTGCATTTTACGCTTTAGATAGGGATTTAAAAGGCAGAGTATTGAATCCCGAATTGGGCGGCGGGTCTCTTTTGGACATAGGTATCTATCCAATTTTCTTAAGTTACCTTCTCTTGGGGAAACCGATGTCCATATTATCAACATCACACTTTCATAGCAATGGTGCCGAAGTACAGACCTCTATAATTTTTAAGTATCCCAAGGCACAGGCTATCTTATACTCCGGATTTACTAGCAAATCTGAAATGAAGGCCGAAATCTCAGGAAAAAAGGGAAGCATTTTTATCCCTACCAGATGGCATGAAGCACAAGGGTATACTTTGGAACGCAATAACGAACAAGAAGATTTTAGTCTGCCAACCGAAGGAAAGGGATACTTTTATGAAATTAACGAGGTTCACCAATGTATAGCGAAGGACAAATTGGAAAGTGACCTTTGGAGCCATCGCAATAGCTTGGACCTGATAGAATTACTGGATACGGTAAGAAAACAGAACCAGATAGTATTCCCCTTTGAGGAATAAAGTTTTTTTAGCCTATTAAATTCTTATAAAAATTACGATATTTGAACCGCTACAAACCAAACCAATTTAAAAATGGGAATGAATAAGAATACGGTACTTGCCTGGGCAACCTTTATAATGATCTTTGTGGGGCTTTCACTAATTGCCTTGGGTGCTTTTAGATATGATGATGTTGCGGGATGGGGATTTGCCTCCGTTGGGATAGGATTCTTCGCAATTGCTTGGGTTTTTAATGCCCTAAAAGGGAGGGTCTAAACAGCGGTTCTGCATATCTGTTTAGTGTTTTGTAATCAAAACATAAAAATGGACAAAGAGAACCCTATAGGTGGCGAATTAGACCCTGCAGATACAATTAATCAATAAAGTAATAAGAATAACATATGTCAGACGATAAGAAAGTGATTTTCTCCATGTCTGGGGTTACCAAAACCTATAAAACGGCGAATACCCCTGTATTAAAGAATATATATTTAAGCTTCTTTTATGGGGCCAAAATTGGAATTCTGGGACTTAATGGTTCCGGTAAATCTACCCTTCTTAAAATAATAGCCGGAGAAGACAAGAACTTCCAAGGCGACGTAGTTTTTTCTCCAGGATACAAGGTAGGATACTTGGAACAGGAACCCCAATTGGATGAAGATAAAACAGTACTCGAAGTGGTTAAGGAGGGCGTTGCCGATACGGTGGCCATTTTGGATGAATACAATAAAATAAATGATATGTTTGGGCTTCCCGAAGTTTATGAGGATGCAGATAAAATGCAAAAACTTATGGACAAGCAGGCCGAACTGCAGGATAAAATAGATGCCAGCAATGCATGGGAATTGGATACCAAGTTAGAAATAGCAATGGATGCCTTAAGGACACCGGACTCCGATAAAAAAATCGCTGTGCTTTCAGGAGGTGAAAGAAGACGGGTAGCCCTATGCAGATTATTGTTGCAAGAACCGGAAATTCTATTGCTGGATGAGCCTACGAACCATTTGGATGCCGAATCTGTACACTGGCTGGAACATCATTTGGCCGAATACAAGGGAACTGTTATAGCCGTTACCCATGATAGGTATTTTCTAGATAATGTGGCCGGATGGATATTGGAATTGGATAGGGGAGAAGGTATTCCTTGGAAAGGCAATTATTCTAGCTGGTTAGATCAAAAATCCAAGCGTATGGCCCAGGAAAGCAAATCGGCTTCCAAACGTCAAAAAATCCTGGAACGTGAGTTGGATTGGGTAAGACAAGGTGCCAAGGGAAGACAAACTAAACAAAAGGCGCGTTTGCAAAACTATGACAAGCTAATGAGTCAGGATCAGAAACAATTGGATGAAAAATTGGAAATCTATATCCCAAACGGACCCAGGCTTGGAACCAATGTAATAGAGGCCAATGGAGTTAGTAAGGCCTATGGCGATAAATTGCTCTATGAAGATTTAAATTTTAAGTTGCCACAAGCTGGTATAGTAGGTATTATTGGTCCCAATGGGGCGGGGAAAACCACCATATTCAGGATGATCATGGGGGAAGAAACTCCGGACAAGGGCCAATTTGTAGTAGGGGAAACCGCTAAAATAGCCTATGTAGACCAAAGCCATTCCAATATTGATCCCAGCAAAACCATTTGGCAAAATTTTAGTGATGAACAGGAACTTATTATGATGGGGGGGCGACAGGTAAATTCCAGAGCCTATTTAAGTCGCTTTAACTTCTCCGGTTCAGAGCAAAATAAAAAGGTAAGTATGCTGTCTGGTGGAGAACGTAACCGTTTGCATTTGGCCATGACCTTAAAAGAAGAAGGTAACGTGCTTCTATTGGATGAGCCAACCAATGATTTGGATGTTAATACCTTAAGAGCCTTGGAAGAAGGTTTGGAGAATTTTGCAGGTTGTGCGGTTGTTATTTCCCACGACAGATGGTTTTTGGATAGGATATGTACCCATATCTTGGCTTTTGAGGGAGATTCACAGGTTTATTTCTATGAAGGTTCCTTCTCGGAATATGAAGAAAACAAAAAGAAACGCCTTGGAGGAGACTTAATTCCTAAGCGACTTAAATACAAGAAATTGATACGGTAAACCATAGCAGTTTCAATAAAAAACGCTGTTCTTGTCATAAATATTATGGGGGAACAGCGTTTATTTATTAGAGTATCCCATCAACAAATAACAACCCATTTAAAGAATACTTAATAATCTTCCCTAGGGTACCAATCCAACTGTACAACCTCTATATTGGAATTCTTATCATTCACCAACTTCTTAAACTTGGCAACATCTCCAACATCGGTTTTTCCCCTGTAGTGATAGGGATATACTTGTTTGGGTTTAAAATCCAGAACTGCGTCTGCGGCACTTTCAACGGTCATAGTGTAGGGTAGGTTCATACATATAAATGCCTTGTCTATATTTTGTAAACTGCGCATTTCTGGAATATCTTCTGTATCACCTGAAAAATAAATGCGTTGGTCATTCTTGCTGAGGACATATCCGTTCCCCCTACCTTTAATATGAAAGTTCTTGGCTTCCTCTCTAAGGTTATACATGGGTATCGCTTCTATATTGATCCCAAAGCGCACCTTAGAGCTACTATTATCCAATATGTCCAACTGAGGGGTAAATTCGGATGGTATCAAATCAGCAACAGCCTGTGGTACTACTATTTTAGCTTTTTGGGTATTAAGGGATTGTAAGGTTTCCAAACTAAAATGATCCCCGTGTATATCGGTAATCAATATTAAGTCGGGCTCCTTATAAGAAACAAACGCTTCTTTGCCTCCCACAGGATCTATATAAATAATTGTTCCATCCCAGTCCAGCACTGCAGTGGCATGTTCTATTGGGGATATATCTAGATTAGCAGCCTTTTGTTCCACAATTAGAGGAGTAGACTCCTCCTTGTCAACAACAGTTTTATTCTTCTCCTTACAACTTAGGCCCCAAAAACCGTGAAGCAATAATAAACCGATAACAAATTTTGAATAGCGCATAATTATTAAGTCTTTAGTTAAGCAATAATTCCATTTTTATATCACTCCTGGTGTAGGGTAGGTTCTTTTCAATGGGGACTTCCTTAAAACCAAATTTTTTATAGATATAAATGGCTTTCCCCAATTTTGTACTGGAATACAATACTAATTTACTCCAACTATTTTGTTTCGCAAGATTTACGGCAAAACTTAAAAGTGACTGCCCTATTTTTAACCCTTGAAATTTAGCATCTACTGCCATTTTCCCCAATTCGTATTCCCCATTAGCCAATTTTAACAAAGCAAAACAACCTGCGATTTCATCATTGTATTGGGCGAAATAAATAAAACCGCCCTTATCGATAATATTTTCTTCGCATTTGTCCAAAAGCTGGATGTCTTTGGGTTCAACATAAAAATATTTATCCAACCATTCTACGTTTAGCTCCTTGAACCTTTTACTGTATTCTGATTTAAAGGGGATTATAGTTAAGGACATTTTGTTAAAATCAGTGAATTGATTTTGTTAAGGTAATAATTTTGGAATTTTAAAAAGGCATTTTATTTTTTTTAACCTAAAAAATCTAAAATTGAACGTAGATCGTATATAAAATGATACAAACAAATACTATTTTAGACTTTAAGAAAATTAAATAATTAATAATTAGAATTATGACTGAAACAAAAAGTAATAATGGATTGAAGGTTATTGCAGGTTTATTAGGGGTGATTTTGCTTGGTGTGATTATCTACACAGTAAGTTTATACCAAGATAAACAAAAGACTACTGCCTTACTTACCAAGGAGAAGGAATTGGTGGTAGAAGACCTTACCAGTTTAAAGTCGGAATATGACAAAGCAATTTTAGAGAGCAATGCTACCAATGAAGAATTGGTATCTGCGCGAGATAACATTGCCAGTATATAGATTCTGTTCAAACAATGAAAGCCGATATAGCAAGTTTATATCGTTACAGAAAACAGGTAGGTATCCTTACCAAGGAACGTGAGCAACTATTGAGAAAGGTAGACTCCCTAACCAGGTCCAATACATTCTTGGCCATGCAAAGGGACAGTACTTATGTGGAGTTGGAGAAACAAACCATATTTAATGATTCCTTGGTGGTACAGAACACCCAATTGGCAGATGTTTTGGAAAAGGGATCAGCTTTAAATTTATCCAAGTTTTCTGTTGATGCCGTAAAGGAAAGATCTAGCGGCAAATTGGTTTCTACATCAAGGGCTAGGGCTACTGATAAATTAAAGGTTTGTTTTACCGTGGCCGATAATGTAATTGCACAAGCCGGTGACAGGGAATTCTATATTGAGGTTTTGGATCCCCAAGGAAATGTTTTGGGAGAGAGTTTTTCCAAAACTACCGATTCTGGTGCTTCAGTAACGTATAGCAAAGGAACCGATTTTTATTACGAGAACCGTTCTTTGGACGTATGTGATTTTATTGACAAGCCAGCAGGAGATTTCCAGAAAGGAAATTATATGGTAAATGTATATGACAATGGTTTAAAACTATTGGGAACTTCCAAGTTTCAATTAAAATAAAAAGCACTACCCATTAAGGTAAAAGAGGTCGCCTAAATAGTTTTTAGACGGCCTCTTTTTTTTGTTGCATAACACATACAGTTAAGAGTTAAGACTTCCTACCATATCCTCTGGTTTAACCCATTCATCATATTGCTCTGCGGTAACATAACCAAGGTTAATGGCTTCCTCCCGTAAGGTGGTACCATTTTTATGTGCGGTATTGGCAATTTCCGCTGCCTTGTAATAGCCTATTTTGGTATTAAGGGCCGTTACCAACATTAAGGAATTGTTCAAGAGTTGTTTTATTACATCGTGATTAGGCTCTATCCCTACAGCACAATTCTCTTCAAAACTTATACAGGCATCACCAATTAATTCTGCTGATTGTAATATATTGGCGGCCATCATGGGTTTAAAGACATTTAATTCATAGTGACCTTGTGTTCCTCCAACACTTACGGCCACATCGTTCCCCATAACCTGAGCACAGACCATGGTAAGTGCCTCGCATTGGGTTGGATTAACCTTTCCCGGCATAATGGAACTACCCGGTTCATTTGCAGGGATAATAATCTCTCCAATTCCAGATCTAGGTCCGGAGGCCATCATTCTAATATCATTGGCAATCTTGTTTAGGGACACTGCCAATTGTTTTAAGGCTCCATGTGTTTCCACAATGGCATCATGTGCAGCTAGGGCCTCAAATTTATTTTCGGCCGTTTTAAAAGGCAAGGAGGTGAAACGGGCAATATATTGGGAAACAAGTACGTCATAACCAGCAGGAGTATTTAAACCCGTACCTACGGCAGTACCACCCAACGCCAGTTCACTTAAATGGGGCAATGTATTGTTCAAAGCCTTTAAGCCATGGTCTAATTGGGATACATAACCAGAAATTTCCTGTCCCAGGGTTAGGGGAGTGGCGTCCATTAAATGGGTACGCCCTATTTTAACCACATTGGAAAATTCCTTTGCCTTTTTGGCCAAGGTGTTTCTTAGTTGTGTTACCCCTGGAATAGTAACTTCAATAATTTTTTTATAGGCAGCTATGTGCATGCCGGTAGGGAAGGTATCGTTAGATGATTGAGACTTGTTTACGTCATCATTGGGTTGTATGGTCTTCTCACCTTCCCCAATTTTTTTACCTGCAATTTCATGGGCCCTATTGGCTATGACTTCGTTAACGTTCATATTGCTTTGGGTTCCAGAACCGGTTTGCCATATCACTAAAGGAAATTGATCATCGTGCTTGCCAGCCAATATCTCATCACATACTTGGGCTATAAGATCCCTTTTTTCTACAGCAAGTACACCTAATTCATGATTGGCATAAGCCGCCGCTTTTTTTAAATAGGCAAAACCATAAACAACATCCAATGGCATTGATGCTGCCGGACCTATTTTAAAATTGTTTCTGGAGCGTTCTGTTTGTGCACCCCAATATTTATCGGACGGTACTTGAACCTCGCCCATGGTATCTTTTTCTATACGGTATTCCATAATACAATTAGAGTTTATTGATTGTTACAAATTTACATTTATCCCCTTAAGTAATAAAATATCAGGCCATAGTTTGTCAAAGTAGCGAATGCCTCCAAAAAGTTGTTCTTTACCCCCTGTATCAACCAACGAACAGCGATAATTATGAGATGAGACTTTATACTCCATTTTCGAAATTACATTGGAGAAAAAATAATTGTTAGTCCAAGAATTTATTTTGCAATTCCGGGGAAGGAATCCTACAGTTATCTTTCTTGCCATACCAGCCATAGCGGTTTTTGGCCACATAATCATATACCACATTGCTTATTTTTTCAGGAATCCACTGCAGTATTCCTATCAATTTCCAGACTCCGCCAAAGGATTGGGCAATTTTTAAGGCCGCGGCAGATTTGGTATAATAAGCCACCCCTGGCTCTATAAGGATTATGGAATCTGTCACAGAAATATCTATACCGCGTTCTTCTGTTAATTGTTTGCCTACATCACTTTGCAAGGATGCAAACCTATAGATGTCCTTGGTATCCCGGGCAATAACAAATTGTACGGCATTGTTGCAGAGGTTACAAACGCCATCAAAAAGTATTATTTTATTTTTTGCTGCCAATTCCGTTTTTATCATACTACTTTTTGGTATTTTTTCTTTCCACCAGTT
>CAXAVP010000207.1:0-7833 GCA_963972175.1 uncultured Arenibacter sp. | reverse complement strand
TCCAGAGAACGAAGTTTCCTTAATGTCTTACGAAACCCCAAGAATGGTCAATAGTAATGGGGGCCAAATTAGGATATTTATGCCGAGGTTTGGAAACATCAACGAGCGTAGACACCAACTACATGAGGTAATAAGATTGTCTGGGATGAATTTGGTGATCAACGATATGGATATGCCTTTGATCATAAAAGTGGCTTCTATACCTAGAGAACGCATTCAGGTGTATTTTATCGACAATGATGAATACTTTAAAAGAAAGGCGACTTTTACCGACGAGGAAGGCAAGGCTTTCCCCGATAACGATGAGAGGGCTATCTTTTTTGCAAAGGGCGTAGTTGAGACGGTTAAAAAATTAAATTGGTCCCCGGACATAATACACGTACATGGCTGGATGGCTTCTTTGCTTCCCCTGTACCTTAAGAAATTCTACTCGGACGAACCTTTGTTTTCCGAAAGTAAGATAGTAATGTCTGTCTTTGGTCAGGGATTTGACGGTTCCTTGAATAAGGATATCATCAAAAAAATTGCTTTCGACGGCATTCCCGAAGAGAGCGTGGAGGCACTTGAGGATCCCAATTATAATAATTTGTTAAAAGTGGCAGTGGATTATTCCGATGCAGTTATTTTAGCTGCCGAGGATATTCCGGCCGATTTAGGTGACTATATATCCAACCTCCAAAAGCCTGTATTGCCTTATGTACCGTTGCAGGAGTTTGAAGAGGCCTACATGAATTTTTATAACACCGAAGTACTAAAATAATCTAAATGAACTTACTGAAAGGATTAAGATGGCCTACTTTGTTGGCTATGCTGCTGCTTGCAGTGTCTTGCGAGGAGGATATTACCACCATTGGTGCTGGTGTGGTAGGTGGCGAACCATTTACCGCCAATAGGGCCGAATATGATGTTTTTGCATATAACAAGAAAATAGAAGCAGTACGGACCAATAAACTTCCAGTATATCAAATAGGGAATTTCAATGATCCCATTTACGGCAAAACGGAGGCTAGTATCACCACACAAGTACAGTTGTCCTCGGCCAATCCAATTTTTGGCAACTACTCTGCAGCCGTAGAGGAAACTGCCGATACGGATTCCAGCACCTTAACCATAAAAGAAGAGGAAACGGTAAATGAGGTTACATTATTTATACCGTTCTTGACCAATCCCAAGGGGGATAGGGATTTGGATGGCGTTGCAGACGAATACGATGCGGACCCGGATGATGCCAATAGTGATACTGATGGGGATGGTCTAACCGATGTACAAGAACAATCTTTGGGTACCGACCCGTTGAACGAGGATACCGATGGGGATGGAACCAATGACGCAGAGGATGCGGAGACTTCCCCTAATAGATTTCCCGTTAAATATGATTTGGATAGTATATACGGTAATAGGGACATACCTTTTAACTTTAAGGTAGAAAGATCTACTTATTTTTTAAGGGACTTGGACCCCAACAGTAATTTTCAGGAAGCACAACAGTATTATTCTTCCCAACAGTTTTCCCCAGATTTTGTGTCCGATGTATTGTTTGACGGACCGGTTGAAATTACCAATGTGGAGGAATTGATATTTCAGGAAGATGACCCGGAGACAGAAGATGTAGACGAATCGGAAGAGGCGCCAACTAGATTGGCCCCAGGAATACGTGTTAAGTTGAACAACGCTTTTTTTCAAGAAAATATCTTGGATAAAGAGGGTGCTTCAGAATTGCTGAGTCAGGCTAATTTTTCCGAATTTTTCCGCGGAGTACATTTATCCGTTCCGGACGATATTTTATTGCTTTTGGATCTTACACAAGGAAATATTACCATAAATTATAACTACAAGAGCGTAACCAGTTCCACAGATAGCACAATAATAGATAATGAAAGGGATTTTGTGCTGTATTTTATAAGACGCGACAGTAGCACTGGTACCGCCATTGGCAATGCTGTGAATAGTTTTGTGAATGAGGCCTATCCAGCAGAAATTGAAAACAGCATGGATACCGGAGAGAACGCTTCCAAGATTTATTTAAAAGGAGGAGCCGGTAGTTATGCCCAGATAAAACTGTTTGATGAATCTGGCGGAGCAGAAATTATCAATCAAATAAAACAAGGAAATTGGATTATCAACGAAGCCAACTTGGTGTTTTACGTTGATCGCAGCACCTTGGATGCCGCAGGAACCCAAATAGAGCCATCAAAACTGTATTTGTACAAGGATAACACCAATACTTCCGTATACAATCAGTTTTTGGAAACTGAACAGGATTTTAGCGATGGGAATATTACCAATTATGACGGGGGGCTCAATGAGGAGAATGGAAAGGGACAGAGTTATAAGGTTAAGATCACCAATCATATCAACGATATTATTGTGCGCGATTCTACGAATGCTACCTTGAATCTAACGGTTACATCCGATATTAGGATCACGGCAACCAACAAGGCCATGATGGCCAACGGCGAGGAAGGCAATGTACCTGTAATGTCAACTGTAAATCCTCTGGGCACTGTGCTTTATGGAAGTAACAATTTACCCAGTGGCATGGAAGACAAAAAGTTGAAGCTGGAGATATTTTATACCAAAGCCAACTAAATTTAGGAAACTACCACTTAAAGGCTTTTTTCGTTAATTATCTAAAACTTAAGGGGTTTTATGTAACAAGATGCTACATTTGTTATATAGAACCTTTTTCTATTTTAATGATTAATCTTTAAAGTTATGTATGGAATTGTAGGGTATTTAGGACACAGGGACGCTTATCCTGTTATAATAAAAGGACTTCAAAGGCTGGAATACAGAGGGTACGATAGTGCCGGAATAGCACTGTATGACGGAAACAATATAAATTTGGCCAAGACCAAAGGTAAAGTAGAGGATTTAAATAATAAATCCAAAAGCACCATTTCCCTAGAGGGAAAATTGGGAATAGGACATACCAGATGGGCCACTCACGGAGTACCCAATGATATCAATTCCCATCCCCATTATTCCAATTCTGGCGAATTGGTAATAATTCATAACGATATCATTGAGAACTATGATTCCATTAAGAAAGAGCTCGTTAACAGAGGGTACACATTTTCTTCGGAAACAGATACGGAAGTATTGGTAAACCTCATAGAGGAGGTAAAGCGCCAGGAAGGCGTAAAGTTAGGCAAAGCGGTTCAAATAGCGCTTAACCAGGTAGTAGGAGCTTATGCCATAGCTGTCTTTGACAAGCAAAAACCAGATGAGATCGTTGTTGCCAAATTAGGGAGCCCCTTAGCTATAGGGGTGGGCGACAATGAATTCTTTGTTGCATCTGATGCTTCCCCATTTATTGAGTTTACCAATAATGCCATTTATTTGGAAGATGAAGAAATGGCGGTAATACGATTGGGTAAAGAAATTAAATTGCGAAAAATAAAGGATGATGCCATAGCCTATCCGTCTATACAGGAATTAAAGCTAAACCTGGAGGAAATAGAAAAAGGAGGTTTTGACCACTTTATGCTAAAAGAGATCTATGAGCAGCCTAGGGCTATTTTGGATACTTTTAGGGGGCGACTCCTGGCAAATGACGGGACCATTAAGATGGCCGGTATAGATCAGAATTTGGAAAAGTTTTTAAATGCCAATAGAATTATTATTGTTGCCTGTGGTACCTCTTGGCATGCCGGACTGGTAGCGGAGTATATCTTTGAGGATTTGGCCAGAATACCAGTGGAAGTAGAATATGCCTCTGAGTTTAGATATAGAAATCCAGTAATTACGGACAAGGATGTGCTAATTGCTATTTCCCAATCTGGGGAAACAGCAGATACCTTGGCCGCCATAAAACTAGCCAAAGAAAAAGGAGCCTTTGTATTTGGCGTTTGTAATGTAGTAGGCTCTTCAATAGCTAGGGAAACCAATGCCGGAGCCTATACCCATGCGGGACCGGAAATTGGTGTAGCCTCCACAAAGGCTTTTACCACACAAATTACGGTGCTAACCCTATTGGCCTTAAAATTGGCGAAGGAAAAAGGAGTTTTCAATACAACGCGTTTCCATGAGTTTTTAACAGAATTGGAGAATATACCATCTAAGGTAGAAAAAGCTTTGCTTTCCAATCCCTTGGTAGAGATTATCTCCGAGGTTTACAAAGATTCGGCCAATTGTTTGTATTTGGGTAGGGGCTACAACTTCCCGGTTGCATTGGAAGGCGCCCTTAAATTAAAGGAAATCAGCTATATCCACGCCGAAGGGTACCCCGCCGCAGAAATGAAGCACGGACCTATTGCCCTTATTGACGAGCATATGCCTGTTGTGGTTATAGCCACCAACAAAGGACATTATGAAAAAGTGGTGAGCAATATCCAAGAAATTAAATCCAGAAAAGGAAAAATTATAGCCGTGGTTACGGAAGGAGATGTACAGGTAAAAGAATTGGCAGACCATGTTATAGAAATTCCTGAAACATTGGAAAGTCTTACCCCGCTGCTAACCACCATACCCTTGCAATTATTATCCTACCATATTGCCGTGATGAGAGGTTGTAATGTAGATCAGCCCCGTAATTTGGCAAAGTCGGTGACTGTAGAATAAGGGGAGCGCCCCAAAATATTGGACAAATCCATGAAATACAGCCTTTTAGGTTTGTGATTCATGGATTTTTTTGTGTTTATTTTTGTCAAAATATCAATATAATATGTTAAATTTTGAACAAAAAATATTATGCATGCATAATTTATTTGATTTTGTTATTGTTAATTTGAAAAATAATGTATATTGGATACGTGATATATTACTAAATACTAATGATAAATTAACTCAAATAAGTATGAGAAATTCTCTTGTATTAATCTTTTTAATGTTTGGCGTGTTCGCATATTCCCAAACTACCATTACTGGTAATGTTGTAGATCAGAACAATGATCCCATTCCCGGGGCCAATATTGTAATTTCCGGCAAGGCCATTGGTACGGTGTCGGATTTTGATGGCAATTTTATCCTGAACACTTCGGAACTCCCTCCTTTCACCTTGGCCATAAGTAGTATTGGTTTTATTGCCACCACTGCAGAGGTTACCCAGAATAATCAGACCCTAGCCATAGTAATGAGCGAGGAGCAAACCAGTTTGGACGAGGTGGTGATTTCTGCCTCAAGAACCCCGGAACGTATTTTTGAGTCCCCGGTTACGGTAGAACGTTATGGTCTGCGGGACATTCAAAATACTGCTTCGGCCGATTTTTATGATGGACTGGAAAATTTAAAAGGGGTAGACATCAACACCAACAGTTTAACGTTTAAGGCTATAAACACTAGGGGTTTTGCCACCTTTGCCAATACGCGTTTTATGCAATTGATAGACGGAATGGATAACTCCACTCCTGCCCTTAACTTTCCCATGGGAAACCTTCTTGGGATGATAGAAACCGATGTTCAGAGTGTGGAGTTGCTTCCAGGAGCTTCTTCGGCCTTGTATGGGGCAAATGCCTTTAACGGGATTCTTTTTATGCGTAGCAAAAGTGCCTTTGACCATACTGGTATCAGCGCTTATTTTAAAAGGGGAATTACCTCACAGGAAGCGGCCGGAGACAATGCCTATACCGATTTTGGAATCAGGGCGGCGCACAAGTTCAGTGATAAATTTGCCGGCAAGGTCAATTTCGCCTACTTAAGAGGTACAGATTGGGCGGCCAATGATACGGCCGGGAAACAAGGTGGAGGCGCAACAAGAGCCTCTACAGACTATGATGGTATTAATGTTTATGGCGATGAAGCCTCCGAAAACATGCAAGTTGTGGCGGCCCAGCTTATAGATAGGGGTTTGCTAAACCCTGCAGCAGTGGCCTTGATCCCTTCACAGGTAATTAGCAGGACCGGTTATGATGAAGCGGCCCTGACGGATTATAAGGCCGAAAGTGTAAAGGCCGATTGGGGCTTGTACTACCGTCCTTGGGGCAATGATCTTGAGATTTCCTATGTAGGGAAGGTAGGAAAAGGAAGTACCATTTATCAAGGTACCAACAGATATGCCATTGATAATTTCTCCATGCAGCAGCATAAATTTGAGATCCGCAACGATAATTTCTTCCTTCGGGGATATTTAAACGAGGACAAGGCCGGTGATTCCTATGATATGGTATTTACGGGGATAAACATTAATAATATGTGGAAAGACAACAGCACTTGGTTTGGGCAGTATGTAGGTACTTATGTGGGAGCAGTTTCACAAAGTGTACCATCGGATCAAGCGCATATATTGGCAAGACAGGCCGCCGATACAGGTCGCTTAATTCCGGGAACACCACAATTTGAAAGTGCCTTTAACCGTGTTACCACAGATCCAGACCTAACCAGTGGATCAAAATTTCAGGATAATTCAAAATTCTATCACGCAGATGCCAACTACAATTTTAGTCATTTACTGGACTTTGCCGAAATTCAGTTGGGCGGCTCTTATAGGGAATACAAACTAAATTCCTTTGGTACCATTTACACCGATGCTAGCGGCCCCATAACCTATTCGGAATTCGGTCTATATACGCAGGTTCAAAAGAAATTTATGGAGGAGGACCGACTAAAACTAACCGCTTCCCTACGTTATGATAAATCCGAACTATTTGATGGGTTTTTCTCCCCAAGGCTATCCTTGGGATACACTGCCGGGGAAAGTGGTAACCACAATATAAGGGCCTCCTATCAAACCGGGTTTAGGAACCCTACCACCCAAGACCTATATATTGGATTGAATGCTGGAAGGGGTATTCTAGTAGGTAGCGCACCTGATAACCCTGCTAGGGAAGTAAGGACCTTTGATTTAAGTCCTACCGGTACGGCCATTCTTGGAACACCTACCTTGGACTTCACTGGTGAAGGGGTATACAATAACTCATTTTCTGCAGCCTCGGCTACCGCTTTTTCACAGAGTCAGAACCCTGCCGACTTGGTAGTGGCCAATCCGGAAATGGTTAAACCGGAACAGGTTACCTCCTATGAGTTAGGGTATAGGGGAAAATTAAATAAGGTAACCCTGGATGTTAGCGCCTATTACAATTCATATAAGAACTTTTTGTCCGGAGAGAATGTGGTAGTACCTTTTTATGGGGACGTACAATTAACCCAAACTGTTCCAACACCTGGCGGTCCACTACCTGCTGCCATTGTAGCATTGGCCAATGGTGATTGGCAGGGGTACCAAGCCTATACCAATACGGATGCCAAAGTTAATTCTTATGGTGCAGCCTTGGGGATCAATACTAAAATATGGGGCAATTATGATCTGGGAATGAATTATACCTATGCAAAATTGGACTTTGATCAATCACAGGATCCTGACTTTGTGACCAATTTTAATACCCCGGAACATAAGGTAAAGGCCACTTTTGGCAATACTGAATTGTTTAAGAACTTTGGATTTAATGTGGCGTGGAGATGGAGTGACACCTATTTGTGGCAGGCCACTTTTGGTGATGGACAAATACCGGCTTACCATGTTGTGGATGCCCAAGTTAGCTATAAAGCGGCAAGTATTAAATCTGCTTTTAAATTGGGAGCCTCCAATGTTCTGGGAGATGAGTACAATACCGCCTTTGGTACAGGGTATATTGGATCACAATATTATCTATCATGGACTATTAATCCATAGGCATACAAAATTTAGTTAAAAAATCTATCCAAAAAGTGGCATCAAAAGAATTGATGCCATTTTTATTGGTAAAAAAAGGAAAAAGTAGTTTCCGTTTTAAGAAGTAAAACATATCTTTGCAGCCTTAAAAACAAAGCGGTAAGTGTGCGGTGTTTTTAATTTAAAGATATCAGTAAAACGTAAATACTCAAGTAATGTCTAAAGTTACAGGTAAAGTTTCCCAA
>CAXAVP010000206.1:0-7838 GCA_963972175.1 uncultured Arenibacter sp. | reverse complement strand
TAAGGATACACCTTTCTGGTCTTTCTACGCAAAATGTAATAGCGTAACTTATCATTATAGGAAGAGAACTTGAGCCTTCCAAATACATATACCTCATTTAAGGCTATAGAACTTTGAAGAATGGAATCGCCCTCCATTCTCACATACTGCTTGGTAAGTGAGTCCATAGTCTCCTCCGGAACCTGAGTCCATCCCCAGAATCCCATTATTACACAAAGTATTGTAAACAGTCTCTTTTTCATGGAAGCATAAAATACAAAAGCCAGGCCAAAATTAAGGATAAAGAAAGAATGTTGTTATTAATTAAAAGTGAATATTGTTAAGTTTGTATTCAAAATATATGTAAATGAGCACAAAGAAGATCCTTAACAAAAAGTCTATCGATTTTTTAGAGAAATATTTAAACAACCCATCCCCCACTGGCTACGAGTGGGAAGGGCAAAAATTATGGATGGGGTATCTAAAACCTTATGTAGATACTTTTATAACAGACACCTATGGTACCGCTGTAGGGGTCATAAATCCGGACGCCAAATATAAGGTGGTCATAGAAGGGCATTCCGACGAAATATCTTGGTATGTAAACTATATAACCGACAACGGTTTAATCTATGTAATCCGCAATGGGGGTAGCGACCATCAAATAGCCCCTTCCAAATGGGTAGACATCCACACCAAAAATGGAATAGTTAAGGGTGTATTTGGATGGCCGGCCATACACACAAGGGACAAATCCAAAGAGGAATCACCCAAGCTGGACAATATTTTTATAGATGTTGGCGCCAAGGACAAGGCAGAAGTGGAAAAGATGGGGGTACACGTAGGCTGTGTCATCACTTATCCAGATACCTTTCAGATTTTAAACAAGGACAAATTTGTTTGTCGCGCCATAGACAATAGGGTTGGTGGTTTTATGATTGCAGAAGTTGCCAGACTACTCAAAGAAAATAAAAAATCCCTTCCTTTTGGGCTTTATATCACCAATTCCGTGCAAGAAGAAATTGGATTGAAGGGGGCTGAAATGATCACAGACCGCATAAAGCCAAATATCGCCATTATCACCGATGTCTGCCATGACACCACTACGCCCATGATTGAAAAAAAGAAAGAGGGGCACACTGAAATTGGTGCAGGTCCGGTAATCTCCTATGCTCCCGCAGTACAAAACAAACTAAGGGAACGCATCATAGAAACTGCCGAAGCCAAAGAAATACCGTTTCAACGCATGGCCGCCTCCAGATTTACCGGTACGGATACCGATGCCTTTGCCTATAGCAATGGTGGGGTGGCCTCAGCTTTGATATCATTACCGCTTAGATATATGCACACCACGGTAGAAACAGTACATAGTGACGATGTGGAGAATGTTATTAGACTGATATACGAAACCTTGCTGACCATAAAGGAAGGGGAAACCTTCAGTTATTTTGAATAATTCAATATTAAATCCTCCCTACGGGGAGGGTTTTTTAATTACGGCAACAATTAAAAAACTAAGTTATATGGATGAGTTAATAGACGTTTTGGATGCACAAGGCAACTACACAGGGGAATCCATCATGAAATCCGAAGCCCACAGCAAAGGAATCTACCACCCAAGTATACATGTATGGTTCTACACTACAAATGGTGAAATCCTTATACAACAACGCGCCAAAGACAAAGACACCCATCCAGGTATGTGGGATGTTTCGGTAGCCGGACATATTGGTGCCGGTGAGGGTATTACTTCCTCTGCCATTAGGGAAGTAGAAGAAGAAATTGGGCTCAAGGTACTTCCTAAGGACTTACACAAAATTGGAGTGTTTGAGTACTCATATCAACATAATGAGAATTTGTTGGACCGGGAATTCCACCACACCTTTTTAAGTCAACTAAAGGTAGCTGTCACTAAACTGGTCATGCAGGAAACGGAAGTAGACGATCTGGCAATAATATCAATAGCTAATTTTAAAGAGGAACTAAAAAACAATGCCCTAACCAAAAAATATGTACCCTATGATATGGATTACTACAACACCGTGTTACAGGCTATAGAGAAACATCTATAGGCCGTTATAAAATTCCTCTGGTTTTTCCAAACTATAGGTTTCCTGCCCTCCTTTAACCATGTCCTTCACCACAAAGGAATTATTGGCCAATTCCTGTTCCCCTATTAAAACAACATATGGTACGTTACGATTATTGGCGTATTTCATTTGCTTTTGCACCTTGGCATTGCTTGGATATACATCACATTTCACCCCTGCACTTCTCATTTTAGATACCAATTTCAAGGAAGTCAAGGCCTCTTTCTCCCCAAAATTCACACAAAGTACCTGTAATGATCTATCAATAGCTTCAGGGAAAAGATTTAACTCCTCCAATACCAAATAGATCCGGTCCAGGCCAAAAGAAATCCCAACTCCACTGACATCCTTAAGTCCAAAGATCCCAGTGAGGTCATCATAGCGACCACCTCCCCCAATAGAACCCATACTTACCCCTTCTGGCGCTCCTACCTCAAATATGGCCCCAGTATAATAATTAAGTCCCCTGGCCAGGGTCACATCTATCTTTAAAGCAGCAGATTGTAAACCTATTTCCTCTAAGGTTTCAACAATAAACCTTAATTCCTCTACCCCTTTTTTACCATCAGGGGAAGACTTTAGTAAGTTGTCCAAAACAGAAAGCTGATCCAAGTTACTTCCGCTAAGGGCAAATAATGGCGCTGCTTTTTCTATGGCGGCATCAGAAATGCCTTTGGCCCTCATTTCCTTGGAAACCCCTTCTATCCCAATTTTATCCAGTTTATCCAAAGCAACGGTAAAGTCGATCAGCTTATCCCTTTCACCAATTACCTCTGCAATTCCTGCCAATATTTTTCTATTGTTCAGCTTTATGCTTACCCCTTCCAACTTTAGATCTGTAAAAACAGCATCGTACAACTGCACCAATTCTACCTCTTGCAATAGGCTATTGGCCCCCACAACATCGGCATCACATTGGAAAAATTCGCGAAAACGACCTTTTTGCGGCCTGTCTGCCCGCCACACCGGTTGTATTTGATATCGCTTAAATGGAAATTGAATATCATTTTGGTGCATCACCACATAACGGGCAAAAGGCACCGTTAGATCATAACGTAATGCCTTCTCCGAAATCTTTGATGTTATGGCAGTGGAATTCTTACTGGCATACAATTCCCCATCTACTTTTCTTAAATAGTCACCACTATTCAAAATCTTAAAGATCAATCGGTCTCCTTCGTCCCCATACTTTCCCATCAAGGTTTCAGAGTTTTCAAAAGACGGGGTTTCTATAGGTTGAAAACCATATGTTTGAAAATGCTTTTTAACCACATCAAAAATATAGTTTCTCTTAATTACCTCTGATGGGGAGAAATCCCTGGTGCCTTTGGGTATAGATGGTTTTTGTGCCATTTTTTTTTAAATCTGTTATAATTTACGATAGAATACGGTCGCTCTCCTAAGGGCTTTACTGTATTAACCTATTAGTTCTTCAAACCATTTGTAAAGGTTGCCTTTGGTTATAACGCCACCTTGTTTTATTAAATTAAATTTATCTGTATTCTTGTTTTCGGAATACGCTTTGGATGCTGTAAGATACTCCACAAAATCGCTTTGGTAATTTTTCTTGAACCACGCAAAACCTTCCTTGGTACTGAGGTCTATTTCCGGATTCATCACTTTTACCGAAATGAGTTTCATTTCCTTCTCCTGTAAATGAAATAGGTGCATGTGCTGGGCCGATACATTTTCCAAGAACTCCACCTTGGTCAACACCCCTTCCCAAATTAGATCACTAAAAATGTCGAGCTCCTCCTCGGCCACCTCTGGCTTCTCTTTTTTAAGCTGCTCCCATTCTTCGGACGTAATGGATTGGGTAGCCAAAAAATTAATAAACTCCTGATGTAATTCTTCTAGCTGTTGCTTGGTTAATCTTGTGTATTTCATTTCTATGTTTATTGTATTGCCACGTACATTGTATCCTACAAAACGATGCCGTTACCCAAAAACTTGGAACGAACTGCAAAAATAAAAAGGCTACGCGATTTGCACAGCCTTTTAAAACTTTAATTGCAATTTATTTAAAATATATAGCGTAAGCCTAGCTGTGCTTGCCATCTAGACAACAAACTAGCATCATAACCATAGGTTTTGTAAAGATCCGGATCAAAAGTATATGTAGGGATACTGGTATCCGGATCCACACTTACCCCAATAGGGCTAATGTTGTTGGGCTGTTGGATAACTCCCCAATCTGAATTGATCATGTTTCCAATATTCAATACATCCACGCTAAATTGTATGGTATTGGTCTTATTGCCGGCTACCTTAAAATTATAATCCTGTAAAAGCTTCAAATCCCATCGGCCCCTCCATGGAGCTTTTGCTCCGTAACGTTCCATATATTCGCCCCTGTGATCGCTTAAATAATCATCTTGTCTTATATACGCTTCAAAGGCCTGGGCCTGACCGGCTCCAGAAAACTGCATCTGTTCCAGTTCGGCACTGGTAGGGATGTACAGCAAATCATTGTTCTGTGGAGAGCTATCGCCATTAATATTCCCAGCATAGGTATAGTTATACCTCCCTCCCTGGGCAATTTCAAAAAAGGTAGACACCGTAGTGGCCCAGGTATCACCGCCATAGCGGAACTGTTTGGAGGCCACCCCTATAAAACGATGGGTGTCACCGTATTTGGAATAGGCCAGTACATCCTCATTGGCATTTCCTAAATTAGGATTAAAATCAAAGGCATCCCCAGTTATCTCCGCCTCAATAGAATTCACGTCCTTTGCGTTGAGATAACTATAGGCCAAACTGGTGTACAACCCATTGGAAAAGGTTTTTTGACCTTTTAGTGAGACATTCCATACCCTACCTTTGTCCGAATTGGTAAACACATAGGCATTGTTACCCCTATCCCCGTCAAGGTATATAGGTCTGTTGTCCCCAGGGGCGTTTAATGTTCCTGAAGGATTTCGCATTCCCCAGTTCTGAACATGGGCCGCATTAATATCCTTGGTATACGACACATCGAGGGTTCCTATAATTCCGTTTTCAAACCGCTTGTCCAGCCCTAAATTGGTCCTCCATACCTGGGGGAACTTAAAATCCGGGTCCACAATTTGAAAAAAACCATCATCGGCACCGCTCACCTGATTTCCAACCCAAACAAAGGGCAGTCTACCTGTAAACACTCCTGTACCTCCCCTAAGCTGGGTAGCCGTCTCTCCGTTCACCTCCCAATTAAATCCCAATCTTGGAGATATTAGCCAATCATTGGTGGGCATTTTGGTGGAATTTAAAAAAACCTCCTCATTGTCATTGGGATTAAAATAGGAGATGGTGTTATCCCTTGAGGCCCCATTATCGGTATCTATAAATTTCTGTATAAGATCACCTGTATTAAAGTACAAGGGCTTATCAAAGCGTATGCCATAGGTAAGTTTAAAATTTTCCAAGGCATTCCATTCATCTTGTACATAAAATGCCAATTGGCCTACATTAAGTTCCGAAAGTTTCCAGCCTCCATCATTTCCGGTTCCGGAAGCATTCCTGGAATTATATTCATTTTGGGTTGCTGCCAAGTATTGGTCCACCACCCCTCCGGGCTGTGCATTGTCCAAAAACTCCTGAATACTGGGATATGGACTAAACAATCCGTAATAAGGAAATATCCCGAAGTTAAAGGATTCGTAATTGGTAAGGTTGAAGGAATTTTTAAACATGAATTTTTCAAAGGAAAATCCAACTGTATAGGTATGGTTTCCTTTAAAAAAATTAAGATTGTTGGTTAACTGCAATACCTTTTGATCCAAAGTGTTATTTATTGAAAACGGCTCGTGCCCCGCTATAATATAATTAGACCCATTGCCATCCTGTATAGCGATAATTGGAGCAGGTGAAGAAAAAGGGTTTCTAAAGTCGTCAAAATAGGAATACCCCAACTGCAACTTATTGGTAGCCTCGTCAGACAGATTGGAATTAAGTTCCACCTGAAAGGATTGCAAGCGATTATTTATCTCATAGCCCGAATTTTGAAATTGCAAGGTTGAGAAATTAGGGCCTCTAGCAGCTATGGCAGTAGGATGTGCCGGTTTTTCCTTGGAAGCATCCAAGAAATTATATATCAAGGCCAATCTATTGTTATCGTTCATGTTCCAATCCAACTTAAAGATTCCCTTGGTAGATTTGGCACCAAAGGTAAATCCTTCAAAGCTACCGGTATCGTATCCCAAAGTAGCCAAGGCAGATTGCACGGCAATAAGGTCGCTTTCCAAAACCCGGGATTCATTAATGGCTCCAGAGTTGGTATTGGGGATCCAGCCATTGGTCCCCAAGTCATCCCTTTCGTCCTTTTCAAAATTGGCGAAAAAGAATAGTTTGTTCTTTATAACAGGTCCACCAATACTAAAACCGTACTGATTTTGCTTTAAATCGGGTTTCACCACATCTTCCCCCTTAACCTTGCCTCCGGTTAGATCCTGATTTCTAAAAAAGCCATAAACGGTACCATGAAACTCATTGGTACCACTTTTGGTAACGGCATTTACAGACGCCCCGGTAAAACCGGATTGGGTTACATCATAAGGTGCGGTAGAAACCTGAATTTGGTCTATGGCATCCAAGGAAATAGGCTGCGCATCGGTCTGTCCACCGGGGGTTGGGGCATCCAATCCAAAGGGGTTGTTAAAAATAGCCCCATCCAAGGAGAAGTTATTGTATTGATCATTACGTCCTCCAAAGGAATTGCCACTGGCAGTAGGCTCCAAACGGGTAAAATCCGATGCCGATCTGGAGATTGTGGGAAGGCGGGTCAATTCCCTACTTCCAACACTGGTCTCTGCACCCGTCCTATCACTGCCAAAAGTACCACCACCACGTTCCGACACCACAACAACCTCATCCAAAGCCTGATTATCCGGGACTAATTTCACATCAATATTCTGCGTTTTGCCCAGGGTTAAAAAAACATTGCTATCGGTCCAACTTTTAAAGCCAACATAAGATATGGTTAACTCATAAGGACCGCCCACTCTAAGATTCAACAGGTTAAACCTACCATCCTCATTGGTGATAGCTCCGTATTTGGTTCCGGTAGGGGTATGCACCGCAACCACATTGGCCCCCAACAAAGGAACATCCAGATCATCCAATACCAGTCCCCTGATATTAGAAGTGGTTACTTGACCAAAAAGGGCAGTTACACAGCAAAATAACATTATGATTAGAAGTAGTTTTTTCATAATACCTATAATTTTTTAGTTAATAAAGCAGTTAGCCCTATAAAAATAGCACAAAAAAAGGCCACATTTCTGTGGCCTTTAAAATAAATATGTAATAGCTATTAACCTTTAGCTTCTGCAACTACCTCAAATGGGAAATCAAAAACTACATCTCTGTGCAATCTTATTTGCGCATTGTAAGGTCCTGTTCTTTTTACAGCACCCCCCTGAATAGAGATATATTTCTTGTCCACGGATTGTCCAGCTTTTTCCAAGGCATCGGCCAAATCTATATTGGTAATTGATCCAAATAATTTGTCACCAGCCCCAGCTTTTGCAGCTATCTTGATTTCCAATTGTTTAATGGCCTCAGCTGTTTTACTGGCTGCGTCAACAATTTTCTTCTCTTTATGAGCTCTTTGCTTTAAGTTTTCTGCCAAAACTTTTTTGGCTGAAGGTGTTGCCAAAGTGGCCAATCCACGAGGGATCAGGTAATTTCTACCAAAGCCGTTCTTTACATTCACCAAATCATCTTTAAAACCTAAGTTCTGTACGTCTTCCTTTAATATAAGTTCCATCGTCCGTTTCTTTTTATTTTAATAAA
>CAXAVP010000205.1:0-7876 GCA_963972175.1 uncultured Arenibacter sp. | reverse complement strand
TTCACCTAAAAAGCAACAGCAGCTATTACTGCAATACAGACTAACCTATTTGGCCGAAACAGAAGTTAATTGGTGTCCGGCCTTGGGAACGGTATTGGCCAATGATGAGATTGTGAATGGGGTTTCTGAAAGAGGAGGACATGCTGTGGTTAGAAAGAAAATGACCCAATGGAGTATGCGGATATCTGCCTATTCTCAACGTTTGTTGGACGATTTGTCCATGGTAGATTGGCCGCAGCCCTTAAAAGATTCGCAGACGAATTGGATAGGAAGATCCGAAGGGGCAAGTGTTACCTTTTACACCAGCACTTCAAATGGGTCTGGGGAAGCTTTTCCAATTGAAGTTTTTACCACCAGTCCCGATACCATTTTTGGGGTGAGCTTTATGACCCTGGCCCCAGAACACGAACTTGTTTCCAAAATAACCACCCCGGAACATAAGGCCGAGGTAGAAGCCTATATAGAGGCTACGGCAAAGAGGAGTGAGCGTGACCGTTTGGCCGATGTAAAGACTATAACGGGAGCCTTTACCGGTGCCTATGCAACACATCCTTTTAGTAAGGAGCCTATCCCTATTTGGATTGGTGACTATGTGTTGGCAGGCTATGGTACAGGTGCCGTTATGTCCGTGCCCTGTGGGGACCAGCGGGATTACGATTTTGCAAAACACTTTAATATCCCTATTCCCAATATATTTGAAGGTGTGGATATCTCGGAGGAGGCTTTTTCGGATAAGGAAAAGACCGTTATAACCAATTCAGATTTCTTAAATGGCCTGCCCTATAAGAAGGCTGTTAAACGCATTATTTTTGAATTGGAAAAACTGGGACAGGGCAAAGGAAAAATAAACTATAGGTTGCGGGATGCCGTTTTTAGTCGCCAGCGTTATTGGGGAGAACCATTTCCGGTTTATTACGTAGACGGAATGCCCCAAATGATTGCGGCAGAACATTTGCCAATAGTATTGCCAGAAGTAGAGAAATACCTGCCTACCGAAACCGGTGAGCCCCCATTGGGGAACGCTACCGTATGGGCATGGGACGTACAAAAGGCAGCGGTGGTGCCCAATAGCGCCATAGATAATAAAAACGTATTTCCATTGGAGTTGAATACCATGCCGGGATGGGCAGGCAGCTCTTACTATTTTAACCGTTATATGGACCCCAATAATACGGAAGAAGTTTTTTCCCAAGATGCCATGAACTATTGGCAGGACGTAGACCTGTATATTGGGGGTAGTGAGCACGCTACAGGGCATTTGCTGTATTCCCGATTTTGGCAAAAGTTTTTGTTTGACAAGGGCTTGGTGCCAAAACCCGAGTTTGCCAAAAAATTGATCAATCAGGGTATGATCACTGGGACCAGCGCCTTTATATATAGAATTGAAGGTGAAAACACATTGGTGTCAAAGAATTTGATAGGAGATAAATCTGTACAACCACTTCATGTGGATGTGTCATTGGTGAACCCATCCGATGAATTGGACCTAGAGGGATTAAAGGAGAATCCTCTTTATGCCGACTTTAAAGATGCCCAATTTATATTGGAAGACGGAGTGTATGTGGTGGGGCGTGAAGTAGAAAAAATGTCCAAATCTAAATACAATGTGGTTAGTCCAGATAGTATTTGTGAGGAATATGGGGCAGATTCCCTGCGCTTGTACGAAATGTTCCTAGGGCCTTTGGAGCAATCAAAGCCTTGGAATACCGCTGGTATTACGGGAGTCCATAGTTTTCTCAAGAAAATGTGGCGCTTGTACCACAATGGTCCCGAAGGAGTATTTGCCGTTTCCGATACAGCGCCCACGGCCGATAACCTAAAAACCCTTCACAAGACTATTAAAAAAGTGGCAGAGGATGTAGAGAGCTTTTCTTTTAATACCTCCGTGGCTACCTTTATGATATGTGTAAACGAACTTGCAGCCCAAAAATGCAATAGCAGGGAGGTGTTGGAGCCGCTGGCTATTTTGGTGTCGCCCTACGCACAGCATATTGCGGAAGAACTATGGAGTAAATTGGGGCATAGGACTTCCATATCCACTGCGCCTTTCCCTAAGTTTGAAGCTAAATACCTGATAGAAAGTAGTAAGGAATACCCTATCTCTTTCAATGGGAAAATGCGTTTTAAAATGGAGTTGCCGGTAGATATTACAAAAGAGGAAATAGAAGCCGCAGTAATGGCCCATGCCAAGACACAGGAGCAATTGCAGGGGCGTACGCCCAAAAAGGTCATAGTGGTGCCGGGAAAAATTGTGAATATAGTAGGATAAGGCATTGCTATTATAGCCCTTTAAGTGGAAGAAACCCTTTGGCTATTGGGGATTTGGCCGTAATTTTTGCATAATATGGAACATATAGAAATTATGGGCATGGTGGCTGCGGTACTGACTACGGCATCGTTTGTGCCCCAAGTACGAAAGACCTGGATAGAAAAATCTACCAAGGATATATCCTTGACCATGTATTTGGCCATGTTTCTAGGAGTGGTTTTATGGTTAATCTACGGCATCTATTATGAAAGCATTCCTATGATATTGGCCAATTTCATTACGGCCGTACTACTTCTTGTAATGATTGTTCTAAAGCTTAAATACAAATGATACATTAGTCCGTACCTACTGTGGATTTGGTAAAAACTGTAAAAATGGCAGGAATAATGAAATTCTTTGTAGCTAGAGTTGAGGCTGCGCTTAAGGCATACTGGCTATTGTAGGTCCGCTGCGTTTGCAAGAGATTGAATGTTTTCAAGGTAAATTACTCAAATTGAGGTTATAAGTACGGTGGTTTTGGGGTGTGAGCCGAATTGTTTTATTGCAAAACCAGCTGTTTTGGATGAGTGTAATTGCCTCTAGTAGGTAGCATTAGGAAGCATGGAAGGTACATTTTGTCACACCCGTATCCCTATACTGATTTGGCGGGGTTTTTGATGATATAGAAGAAGAATTATCTAATAAAAGAAGAGTAATCTTTAGTATATTTAACCTTTAAAAGAAATAACTATGATGATGTATTATATATTGCTAGGAGCCATTGCTTTGGTAAGCTGGTTGGTTAGTAATAAGCTAAAAAGTAAGTTTAAGCATTATTCCAAAGTGCATTTGCGCAATGGTATGAGTGGTGCGGAAATCGCAGAAAAAATGTTGGCAGACCATGGTATAAGGGATGTGAAGGTGATTTCTACCCCTGGGATGCTTACAGACCACTATAACCCGGTAAATAAAACAGTCAATTTAAGTGAAGGGGTATATAACCAGCGCAATGCTTCTGCGGCAGCTGTAGCGGCCCATGAATGTGGGCACGCCGTACAGCATGCAACGGCCTATGATTGGCTTACGCTTAGATCTAAACTGGTGCCTATTGTTAGTGTCACTTCCGGGATGTCTACTTGGGTGGTATTTGGAGGTATAATGCTAGGAGCGGCGGCTGGTGTAGGGTTTGGATATTGGGTGGCCGTGGCCGGACTTGTGATGATGGGGTTTGCTACTCTTTTTAGTTTTGTGACCTTGCCGGTGGAATACGACGCCAGTAATAGGGCTTTGGCCTGGTTAAAGAACAAAAATGTGGTTACACCAGATGAGTACAAAGGATCTGAAGATGCCCTAAAGTGGGCGGCAAGAACTTATTTGGTGGCAGCCATTGGTTCCTTGGCTACCTTGGTCTATTGGGCCATGCAAATTATGGGAGGTAGGGACTAGTATATCAATGGAATTAACATAAAAAAGGGAGCTGTGTAAACAACTCCCTTTTTTTGTGTGTGCCGGTATCAATCTAAATTTGATTAAGTCCACCACATGGTAGAATAACCCTAGAATTATGCGGTTTTGATGCGCTCATCTATAAACTTAAGGGCTATGCCTTCACGTCCCATTACCTCAAAAAGATCTAGGATGTCCCTAAAAGTTTTCTCTTCCTCCAACTGCTCAGAGATAAACCATTGCAAGAAATTCTCTACAAGAAAATCTTGTTCCTTTCTTGCGGCCGATTGAATGTTGTATATTGATTTGGTTACCGCTATTTCTTGGTCCAAAGCGGTTTCGAATACCTCCTCCAAGGTTGAAAAATCATGATTTATGTTTTCTACGTTCGGGGAAATTGGATTTCCGCCACAGTCTGCAATAAATTTGAATATTTTCATCATATGCTCCCTTTCTTCCGATGCTTGGTGATAGAAAAAATCAGCACTGCTTGGAAAGGCATTCTGTTCGCACCAAGAGGCCATGGCCAAGTAGGAGGCAGAAGCATGTGCTTCCATTTTTATTTGATTGTTGAGCAAGTCCATTGTACTTATTTTAATGCTCATTCTTTGTCTTGCTATATCTTTCATGTGTATATCAATTTAATGGTTAAGGTATTGAATATCCCAGAAATGGGGACGTCAACTGTATAAAGGTATTGAATGTTTGGGGCAATAAATAATGACTGCCATAATTTTTAATTAGACTTAGACCAATTAAAAATAATATGGGAATTAGGAGGATGTCAGTTGTATTTCGGAGGCAATGCCCAAGACGCCCAAAGCGTTTCCTAAGAGTTCCATTAGGTCCAAAATTTCAAAAGTATTCAAGAGAAATAAGTGTTCCTTGTTACAAAGCATAAGGATTTCAAAACCGTGCTTGTTCATGTCGGAATCAAAATGGTCCTCAATGGATATGGTTTGGATTTTTTGGCGCAAGGCCAACAGCTGGCAAAAGGAGAGTTTTACCAATTTTTGTCCAAAATCTATAAAATAGCAACGGTCTGCATCGGACTGGTAAAAGGTGTAGAATTTTGAGCTGTAAACCGTGGTCATAGTCGGCAAAATTAAAACTTATTTAGATTCAATCCAAATATTAAATTGTAATTTGACGGTCTAATTGTTGGTCAAGGGAAATAAAGGTTTCTGTTCTGGATACCCCTTCAATCTGTTGTATGTCCCTGTTTAAGACATTCATTAAATGCTCGTTGTCCCTACAGAGTACTTTTATTAAGATAGACCAGTTTCCTGTGGTGTAGTGACACTCCAGTACTTCTGGAATTTTTTTCAATTCCTTAACGGCCAATGGGTTGCTCATGGCCTTGTCCAAATAGATACCAATATAGGCCATGGTGGTGTACCCCAAGACTTTGGGATTGATAATAAACTTGGACCCAGCAATTAGGCCAGAGGCTTCCAATTTTCTCAACCTTTGATGAATGGCGGCACCTGAAATCCCAATTTTTCTCGCAATTTCCAAAACGGGCTTACGGGCATCGGACATGAGAAATCTTAGGATCTTTTTGTCAATCCCATCAATTTTTATGTTTTCATTATTAGATTTCATATTTAATGTTTCAATTTAACTATAAAGATACCAAAATGCTTTTAAATTCTAACTCAATATTTTGTTGGGATTGTAGCCAGTGTAGGGTATATGGTATTCCTTAAAGTTGATGCCAGCACTTTTTAGTTCCTTTAAGATAGGTTCATAAACTTCTTTTTTGATAGGGATCTGTACTCCTGGGGTGGTAATTTTGCCATTAAGGATCAGCAATGTGGCCATTGCAACGGGCAGACCTACTGTTTTGGCCATTGCCGTAAAGGTCCTGTCCTTGCCCAGAACCACCATATTGGAATCTATCTGTGCTTTGTTGCCATCTAGCTCATAGCCAAACTTGTGGTACATAACAATCATATCCTGGTCTTTGTCGTCCAAGGTCCAACTGTCCTCTAAAATACGTTGTAACATCTGTGCCGGTGTTGCCTTTTTTAGGGTAAACTTCTTTTGGGGGTCAAAAAGATTAAGCTCCGTTAATTTCTCCCACATAATATCATCTTGGTCTATTTTTAGGTAATGCCTCATTTTTAATTCAACCGAATCGGTTGGGGAATACGGTAGAAAGAGATTGGCAAATTGCCTGTAAGACATGCCTTCAGAGTTCTCTATGGTGTAACTGTCGTCTGTCATGCCCAACTGTACGAACATATTCCAAGCCTTGGAAAAGCCTACTCTGCGCATGGTTCCCCTGTATAGGGTAAGGGCGTCCTCCAAACCGTAGACTTTGCGGTATTTTAAGGAATCCCTGTTGGGGTAGACTTCAAATTTTCCGAACCCCTCAACTTCCAAAAATTCTGTTCTTCTAAATAGTTTATGGTAGGGAATGTATTTGTACGTGCCCTCCTGAATGAATTTTGCCACGCCACCTTGTCCGGCCAATACAACATTTCTGGGGTTCCATGTAAATTTATAATTCCATAGGTTGGTATCGCTTTTCGGGGCTACCAAGCCACCGGTAAAGGATTCGAACAGTATAAGCTTACCGCCTTTATCCCTTATCCTATCAATTACTTGCATGGCACTCATATGATCTATACCGGGGTCCAGTCCAATTTCATTCATAAGAACAAGGCCTTTTTCCTTGGCCTGTTGGTCTAGCTCCATAAGTGCATCAGTGATATATGAGGCGGTCACCAAATGCTTGCCGAAACGAATACAATCGCGCGCTACCTCAATATGAAAGCGGGCCGGGAGCATGGAAATCACTATATCCGATTCCTTTATGGCCTTAGATCTGTTTGTTGTATCAAAAATATCCAGTTTAACAGTGCTGCATGCCGGGTGTTCTTTTATCTGGGTAGGAAGGGATTCTGGTTTAAGATCGCAGATAGTGAGGTGAAGATTTTCTACTTCCGTTCTCTTTGTCAAATAATCCAATAGGTAAGAAGTAGATTTTCCAGCCCCCACAATAAGTATTTTTCTTCGCATTCCTTTTTTACTTTATGGTTAAGGTCTACTAAGGTATCAAATTGTTATATTTGTAAGAAATTAGAGCTTACAAGTTATGAACAAAACAATTTTTGGTACCGGAATATTTTTCGGTGTAACGGCCATACTTTTGGGGGCTTTTGGGGCCCATGGTTTAAAGGGGATGCTAGATTCCCAGGCTTTGCAAACGTTTGAGACCGGAATTAAATATCAGATGTACCATGCTTTGTTTCTGTTGATTTTAGGTGGTTTTAACGTATTGCCGGAAGAGCGCAAAAAACTAGTGTACTATTTTGTGATGATCGGGGTTTTCTGCTTTTCTTTTTCTATATACTTATTGGCGACCAATTCGTTGACGGGTTTAGATTTTAAACGTATTGCACTTTTGACCCCGTTGGGTGGTGTGTTAATGATCTGTGGTTGGGTGCTTTTGGGAATCAGGTACCTTAACCAAAAGCAACACCAATAAATCCGCCGAGTTGCATCTATAATCAGTACTTTTAAATATTTAACTAACAAAATGCAATTATTATGAATTCATCAACCCCATCCACGAAATCGATTTCGTTAAAGGAATATGGCCTAGAAGGGAAAAAGATCCACTACCAACTATCGCCCTCCGAACTACATGAAATTACCGTTCAAAAAGGCATGGGAGTAACTGCAGCTACAGGGGCCCTAGCTATAAATACAGGCGAGTTTACCGGTAGGTCGCCCATGGATAGGTTTATAGTAAAGGACCAGATTACGACCGACAAGATATGGTGGGGGAATGTAAATATTCCTTTTGGGAGTGAGCAGTTTGATGCCCTTTATGATAAAGTAATCGCTTATTTAAATGATAAGGATTTGTATGTGAGGGATTGTTTTGCCTGTGCGGATGATAGCTATAAAATGAATATAAGGGTTATTAATGAGTACCCTTGGTCCAACATGTTTGCCTATAATATGTTTATTAGACCCTCCGAAGAGGAGTTACAGGATTTTGATCCGGAATGGACGGTGGTCAATGCTCCAGGATTTATGGCCAATGCCGAAGAGGATGGTACAAGACAACACAATTTTGCCATATTAAATTTTACCCGGAAAATAGCCCTGATAGGGGGTACAGGGTATACTGGGGAAATTAAAAAGGGTATATTTTCTGCGCTTAAT
>CAXAVP010000204.1:0-7882 GCA_963972175.1 uncultured Arenibacter sp. | reverse complement strand
TGGGAGCGCACATATCGGTAAAAAGGTCTTATGGCCCTTCCATTCCCTGCATAAATATAAACCCTAAAATTTATACGATGAAAAAGATTATTGTACCTGTAGACTTCTCGGAACAATCCGAAATAGCATTAAAAACTGCGGCTTCAATTGCAAATAAATATAAATCCGATATCTATGTTTTGCATATGTTGGAATTGTCCGAAGCACTAATCTCGGTCAATGAACAGGTCCACTATGAACAGGCCGTTTTTATGATAAAATTGGCCGAAAAGCGGTTTGCCGAATTTTTGGATAAGCCATATTTGAAAGGTATCAACGTTACTCCCATAGTAAAGCACCATAAGGTATTTAGTGAGGTGAATGCCATTGTGGAAAAGCACAACGCCGACCTCATTGTAATGGGATCCCATGGGACAGATGGTATTAAAGAAATATTTATAGGCTCCAATGCAGAAAAAATGGTAAGGAATGCCAATGTGCCCGTATTGGTGATTAAGGATGAGATTCCAGGTTTTGAAGTGCAACGATTTATTTTTGCCTGCGATTTTAAGGAGGAAAACCTGGAAGCTTTTCAAAGGGCTAAGGTTTTGGCAGATAAGCTAGATGCCGAAATGATACTGGTTTATGTAAATACACCGGGTGATAATTTTTTGAGCACCACGGATGCCTTTAAGAGAATTAATAAGTTCTTGCATTTGGCAAAAGCAAGTTTGGAAGTAGAAATTTTTAACGACTACAGTGTGGAACAAGGCATCATTAGTTTTGGAGAAAGTAGAAACGCCGATCTTATTGGAATGCCTACCCATGGTAGAAAGGGCCTAACCCATTTTTTAATGGGCAGTATAGGGGAAGATGTGGCAAACCATTCCAAAATACCTGTAATTACTTTTAAGATATAAGGTTTTTATATATTGGTGATTTTTGAATAGCTGGACTTAAATAGCTATATTTAAGGGTGGTGCAAGGTATTAATTGTGCTGTTCTCTAAATAAAATCAATATGAATTGGAACCTTGGCTTGATTTTGTCCATTATTCTTCTTTCCCATACTCTCGTGGCACAAGAAGATATATTGTTAAAGGATTACGACCCTGTATCCATATATAATATTCCAAAGACTAAAATTGAAAAAGCAAAATACCCAGTTGTGGATTTTCATTCACACCCTTACCCAAAGTCGGCCCAGGAGTTGGATGAATGGGTAGGGACCATGGATAAATTGGGAATAAGCAAGACCGTAATTCTTACCTATAGTACGGGGAAGACTTTTGATAGTATCGTTGAGGTATATTCCCGCTATGGAGATCGTTTTGAACTGTGGTGTGGTTTGGATTATACAGGATATGATCAAGCAGATTGGGGCAAAAGGGCCGTAAAGGAATTGGTAAGATGTTTTAATAAGGGGGCCAAAGGGGTAGGTGAATTGGGCGATAAAGGATTGGGTTTTGCCTATTCCAAACCTGTGCCGGCACCAGGAATGCATGCCGATGACCCAAGAATGGCGCCAGTTTGGGAGAAATGTGGGGAATTGGGGATGCCAGTGAGTATTCATGTTGCCGATCCCATGTGGATGTACCTGCCTATGGATGTTCATAATGACGGATTAATGAACGCATTTAAATGGCGAATAGATACTAAAAAGGAGGGGTTGTTGACTCATGAACAACTAATTGCCAGCCTGGAAAATACGGTTCGTGAACATCCTAGTACCACTTTTATAGCCTGTCACTTTGCAAATTGTAGCCATGACCTGGAAATAGTGGGTAGGCTTCTAGCTACCTATAAAAATCTGTATGCGGATATATCTGCCCGATATGCGGAGACAGCTGCCGTTCCACGCTATACCAAACGCTTTTATGAAAAATATCGAGATAAGCTGGTATACGGCACGGATATGGGTACCTCTCCAGAAATGTATGAACTTACTTTTCGTGTATTGGAAACGGAAGATGAGCATTTTTATGAAAAGGGCATGTCTACTTACCATTGGTCTTTTAATGGCTTAGGGTTAAGTGATGAAACCTTGAAAAAGATCTATTATGAAAATGCAAAAAAAATACTGGACTAGTCCCACATCAATAAAAGCATATGCATTCCTATTTTTTCAGCATAGGAAATAGCCTCTTTATTTCTTCATCGGTAGGTTGTTTGCCGTACTCGCATATTTCAAATCCCTCTATATGTTTGGCGTTGTAGGCTGTAGAGCCATACCATTTTTTGGCACATTTCAATAAGGCTCCATTGGGGCTTTAGACCTCCAGTTGGTCAACATTTCCAACCTTTCCTTTTCTTCCTTCGGTACTTTTTCCAAATTGCCCGCGGTCCAGGGAAGCCATTCAAAGAACTGTGATTTATGCGCCGACATGGCATAGATTTTTTGATCAAATACGGCATCGATAATTATGGCGATATCCGGTTGAAAAGGACTGGGCTTTTGAAAGCCATCTTCAGAGTATAGGAAAACCGGATTTTTTTGAGAGCGGGTACTTCGGGAGCCACATTGGGGACTATGACCATATAAGCTGCGTCTTGCACCAAAATACCGGTATATCTGTGGTCCGGATGGTAGTCATTGGGTCTAGGGGCAATGACAACATCGGCATTCCATTTCCTAATTTCACGTATCACCTTGAGACGGTTTTCCAAGGTAGGCATCAATTCCCCATCATGGTTGTCCAATACCGTATATTCTACCCCAAATCTTTTGCCTGCTTCCTGGGCCTCTGCACTCCTGATTTTGGCTAGTTCATCCCCGCCCATGGCATAATGACCGGCATCCCCATTGGTAAGGGATACAAATTTTACATTGTGCCCCAATTTTGACAATAGAATGGCCGTACCACCGGTGTCAATATCACAATCATCCGGATGGGCCCCAAAGACTATTATGTTAAGCTTTTCCCCTTGGGAAAATAAAAAGGTAGCGTTGAAAATAAAAAAACAGATAAGTATAAGGTGTTTCATGTGTAGCTGTTTAAGGTTTGGTTGCACCATGCCATTGGCAATTTATACCCATAGGTGTAATAACAGTTGGCAGGGCACTAGAAAATTACACTATTTTCACAATTACTACAAATCTGATTTTAGAGCTGTTAAAGGGGGGTCAATGGCAATCTATTTGGCTAGATACGACTTCCATGACCGGCTCTGGGGAAATATAGGGGATGCCCAGCCCTAGCCCCCTTAATATAAAGAGTAGGCCAATGATGACTACGATTATAGGAATTAATCGCTGCACCGTTTTCTTGGCGCCACCTTTTAATAAGCTGCTAAAATAAACTGCCGCGGTCATCAAAGGAATGGTTCCAACGCCAAACAACGCCATGTACAATGCTCCCGTCCATGGGTTGGCGGTGGCCATACTTCCAAAAAGGGCCATATACACCAATCCGCAAGGCAATAACCCATTAAGTAAGCCTATGGTTAAAAAGGTATCAGGGGTTTTCTTTTTTAATTCCTTTCCCAATCGGTTTTTTAGGGTGGACAGTACAGAGTAAATGGGTTTAGAAAGGTTGTATTGGCTAAATGTCTTATGGGGAATAAGGATAATGGTTATCATCAGCACGCCAATGATTATGGAAAGTTTCTGCTGAAGTCCAAACACGTATAGTCCTTTTCCCAAAAAACCAAAGATTAGCCCTAGGATACCATAGGAGGTGAGTCGGCCTACATGGTACAAAAAAACCTGTAATAGTTTTTTGGTGGGGTTATGGCGGTCTACCGGCAACATAAAGGCTATGGGGCCGCACATACCCACACAGTGGAAACTGCCCATCAGACCAATTATTACAGCAGATAACAACATAGTTTATATTTATTAAGCTTGTGGCCTTAGGCTTTTTTAGTTCTTGTAATAAGTTGTTTTTTCCTTAAAAAGGTATGCCTCCCCTTTGTACTCCCAGGATACCTTAATGTCCCAGCGACCATCCAACAAACGATTGTCAGGTATGAGCAAATAGTCTTGGGAAAGACTTATGGGTAAGTCAAAATCCAAGTGCTTGTTAGATGGTCTGTAAAGGGACACTGAGCCTTTGATTTCTTTAAAATCCAAATGTTTTGGAAACTGTAAAATCAAGCCTTCGGGGGTTTTGTTTATAGAAGGTTCCGCCTCTTTTGCAAGGGCGTTGTTTTCTGCATCTATTTCTGTTTGGTATCCTAGTTCGGCCTTATAATAATTCTCGGTGACCAGGTCGTGATTGGCCTTGTGGTCCATGCTCATCCTTACTACAAAGAATAGTATAAAACCTATAAATCCTATAAATGTCAGTACTATTCCGGTTCCCCAATTAATTTTCATAACTTATTTAATTTGTTATTCATCCCATTGCTGTTGGGATCAATATGGTGATTGTTAATTTTAAATTGTTCCCTGCCAATAATATCACCTATAGCTTCGTGGTGCCAAAAACCTGGCAGTGGCCGTTTCAATTAATTCGTCTCCGCTATAGACACCTATTCTTAATTTATTCTTGTCTCCCTCCAAAGCCGAATTATTGATTTCTATAAATAAGGTGCCTTCTGCCAATTCTTGGGCGGGGACTACAAATTTTTCATGCCGTACCAAGGATATGGTCCCTTTGTGGGATAGCAACTTAAAGCTTACCTCCGGTATGTCCTGGGTGGTTTTGTTAACCAGTTTGTAGGTAAACACATTACTGATAATATTACCTTCCTTATGTTCGTACAATTGTCCAGGCAATCGCAAAATATTGGCTTCTACCTCGTTCCTTAAAAACAACATGCCAACCAGTATTCCCGTAAGAATAACCAATACCGCGGTGTACCCTTTAAGTCTTGGGGTAAATGTGAATTTGGATTTCTTCTCTATATTGTCCTCACTGGCATATCGGATAAGCCCTTTGGGCAGGTTTACCTTCTCCATAATGGTATCACATTCATCAATACAGGCGGTGCAATTAACACATTCCAATTGGGTGCCATTTCTAATGTCTATACCTGTTGGGCAAACGTTTACGCACTGAAAACAATCTATGCAGTCCCCATGTCCCAAGGCTTGTCTATCTTCCCCTTTTCTAAATTTTTTTCTGCCTTTTTCGGCCTCGCCCCTTTTATGGTCATAGGCTACCACAATGGATTTATTGTCTAGCAAAACCCCCTGCATCCTTCCATAGGGGCAAGCAATGATACAAACCTGTTCCCTGAACCAAGCGAATACGAAATAGAATACGGCCGTAAAAATCAATAGCGATACAATGGTGCTTAGATGTTGTAAAGGGCCCTCGGTAATGTATTGTATTAATCGATCGCTTCCGATCAGATAGGCCAAAAATACGTTGGCTATCAAAAATGAAACTATAAAGAAGATACTCCATTTTAAGGTCCTTTTTCTAATTTTCTCGGCATTCCAAGGTTGTTTGTCCAGACGTATCTGGGCCCCACGGTCACCATCTATCCAAAATTCGATCCTTCTAAAGACCATTTCCATAAAAATGGTCTGAGGACAAATCCATCCACAGAAAATCCTTCCAAAGGCTACCGTGAACAGGGCAATGAAAATTACCCCTATGATCATGGATATCACAAATAAATGAAAGTCTTGTGGCCAAAATGGAAATCCAAATATATTGAAACGCCGTTCCAGTACATTGAACATTAAAAATTGGTTGCCGTGGACCTTTACAAAAGGAGCTAGAAATAGAAACGCCAAGAGAAAATAGCTCACATATTTGCGATACTCATAAAACTTCCCACTGGGTTTTTTGGGGAATACCCATGCTCTTTTACCTTCTTCGTTTATGGTTCCTATGGAATCCCTAAAATGTTCCTGGTCCTGTGCCATTCTATTATTGGTTCGCTGGGGTTATGGTGTGTTTATTAAGCTAAGATCAAGGTGCTACTTCCCCTGTCCAGATATCGCCTTCCGGGGCTTTTGGGTTTGCAGGGGTCGTCCCGTTAATTTCGGTAAGGATATAACTGGCTACTTGTGCTATCTGGGCAGGTTTAAGGGTTTGCTTCCAAGCTATCATACCCTTGCCGTCCCTACCACCTTCAGAAATGGTGTGAAACACATTTTTAATACCTCCGCCTAGTATCCAGTATTCATCTGTAAGGTTGGGGCCTATCCCCCCACCGCCATCTGCCATATGACAGGCCACGCAGCTGGAGGTAAAGATAGTTTCACCTGCCTTGATGTCAGTGGCATCGGTAAGCAGTTCCACGGTATTGGCATCTACCAATCCCTTGGCTGTTTTCATGTAGGCCTCAATAGCTATTTGGGCCTCGGCTACTTCTTGCTCATATTCCATGTCCTGGGTATAGCCATCAAAAACGTGGAAACGGGCAAGGTATATTATTCCAAAAACAATGGTGGCGTAGAACATATACACCCACCAAGGCGGAAGGTTGTTGTCCAACTCCCGTATACCGTCGTAATTATGGTCCAGAATAATCTCTTTCTCCTCTTCAATGGGTTTGTTGCCCGTTAGTTTTTTCCAGGTCTCCTTGCCCCATTTCCACTCCCATTGTTTTGATTTGGACAATTCATAGCGCTCCTTGGCTTCGGGAGGAAGCGTTTGGAACATGATGTTTTCCACAGATTTAAGGATCAATTCTATTGCGGCCAAAATAAATAGGACCAATACCAAAAAGAGTGCAACAATAGGATATTCAATAATGGCCGGTTGTTCCCCAGAGTCAATAAAGTACTCCATTAATCCGAAGATCAGGAAGAAGATAATGGGGACTCTTATCCACCAAGGTGTTATGTTTTTCATAATAAATTTTCTTTAGTTGGGTTATCTGATTCTAGTGGGAGTTGGCTAACTTCTCGGATATGCTCTTTGGAGGCGGTAAATACCCACCAGAAAAGGACTGTAAAAAAAACAAAGAATATTAGCAATGATATCATGGGATAGGTGGCTACGCCCTCTATACTCTCCATATAACCTTTTACGAATTTTAGCATGATTTATTGGTTTTGTGAGATTATTTCGTCTGTTTCCTTTATTTTGATATCTGTTCCCAAACGCTGTAGATAAGCAATCATGGCAACAATTTCCCTATCCCTCATTTCAACAAATTCCTGTCCGTTTTCTGCGGCATATTTCTTGTCTTCCTCGTAGGTTTTGGCAAAATCGGGGTCCGAATATAGATTTTTTTCTATCGCTGCGGCCTGTTGGTCCATAGACTGTTTGGCATTGGCAATGTCCTCATTGCTATAGGGTACTCCCAGGGTAACCATGGTTTTCATTTTGGTCTCTATGTTGCTCCTATCGTGCTTATTGCGCACCAACCAGGAATAGGAAGGCATAATGGATCCGGAAGAGGTGCTCTGTGGATCGTACATATGGTTTAGGTGCCAATTGTCCGAATATTTGCCACCAACCCTTAAAAGGTCGGGTCCAGTACGTTTACTGCCCCAGAGGAATGGATGGTCATAAACATATTCCCCCGCCTTGGAGTACTCGCCATATCGCTCCACCTCACTTCTAAATGGCCTTACCATTTGGGAGTGACAGCCAACGCAACCTTCTCGGATATATAGGTCCCTTCCCTCCAATTCCAATGGGGTGTATGGTTTGACGCTGGTAATAGTGGGGATGTTGGATTTAACCAAAATAGTTGGTATAATCTGTATGGCCCCTCCTATTAAAATAGCTATTGTGGCCAAAATGGTCAATTGTATGGGCTTGCGCTCCAACCAGGTGTGGAAGGTCTCACCAGCAGTCCTTTTTCTGGAAACACGGGCCAATGCCGGAGCTTCGGCCAATTCGTCCTGTACCTTTGTGCCCTGTTTAATAGTGACCACCACATTGTAGATCATGACGATGGCACCAATGATATACATGGTTCCACCAATGGCCCTCATCCAGTACATTGGGATAATTTCGTTAACTGTTTCCAAGAAGTTACCGTAGGCCAAG
>CAXAVP010000203.1:0-7894 GCA_963972175.1 uncultured Arenibacter sp. | reverse complement strand
AAGAATATCACCTCAATTATTGCCTGACCCCCGGCTTGTAAGCCAATATTCAATTTTTTAAGTCCCGCAACCCCTATAAGCTTACCTTCTTCAGAGACGGCACCGTTCCCCGAGGCTCCACCTACTACAAATCCCCCCTTGCCCACATTGGGAAAAATTACATAACCGGCCGATTCATCAAACAACTTCTGCAGGCCGGAATGAGCCTTTAACAAAGTTCTCTTTGCCTTTGACGCATCATTCACAATCTTTTTGTCTTTTCTGTTCTGCGAAGTGGCTACAACCGTAACCAATAAGGCAAAAACTATGGTAACTATTTTTAATATTTTCAGTTCATTATGATTTTGAACTATTTGTACGTCAAAATTAAAAATACTTACACGTAAGCAGAAAATTTGAAACGGTAAGAATTTGTCAACACCTCAACACACCCCCTCTAAGTTAATCATTTACAGTAAATTACACGCATCCGATAACTATAACACCCTGACTCCCCTTTAATTTTTCATCATTAACAAAAGACAAATAAATTATGGCCTAAAGTGACCCACATCATTTACAATGCTATTCCGTTTACTTAATTTTATTGTAATCAATACCTTGTCCCAACCCCCTAGCCTGTAGTAGCCTCCCTGCACTGGTATTGAGCAAAATATCATATTGAATTTAAAAATAAAGTATCATGAACACCCAAAACGAAAAAAGCCACTTTATGAAATGGCTCGATCCAGGTCAAATGCACAGGGCCAGCGTACAGTGGATGTCCGAATTAAAATTTACCCGTGACGAACAGTTATTCTTGAACGACCTAGTAAAAGAGTATACCCTACCCCTTACCGACTCGGAATTTTTTGGTGAGAGCCAAGACATTATAGGAGCTATCCTAAGTGCCGAAAAAGAGGTAGTACTGTTACTTAACAAGGTACAGACCCATGAAAATAAACTGCAGGTTATGCTGGACAATGTAGACCAACTGCAACAGGAGAAAGCATATATAGCATCCCATTGGAAATTGCAGTCAGAAATAAACCATTACATATCCGGGTATAGAACGGTAAAAGCCAAACTTTTTAATCTGGTTTCCAAGGTAATGAAAAAGGATAAAAAAAAATACTTACTCCATTAAGCTGCCGCATCCATTCTTTAGCTGGCTCCAAGGTCCATAACTAAATATGGCCGCACAGCCCAGTAACCCCTTTACCTCAACAGCCACCCTTCTTTCTTATAACAGGGTGTACAGCCACCCTCTTATACCTAAATAGTATATTTTTTAATTCCTGCTCCTAATCTTTTACTTTCTTTTAGTAACTGTTCCTTACATTGTTCCCGCTCCCTTAGTTATACCAATATCCTGCCTTCCCAATTATTACTCCCACAGTTATCAAAATGGATAACCCAAAAATTAACAAAGTTTGGGCGTGAATTGTAATTTAATTAAGAGTTTTTGGAACAGGCTTTGTACGTAAAATCACAACTAAAGATGTATCAGATTCTTAAATAAGTCAAAATAAAATAATACCATGGAAATTGTAACCCAATTTGAAAAGATCATAGATAACAACCCCTATGTATCTATCGTATCTTGTCTGCTTATTGCCTTGGCACTAATAACCTACAATGTAGCTAAGGGAGGAAAAACATAAGATGAGAGTATACTTTTAGGGCTAGTCCATGATTTGTAGGTACCAACATCAAATCCCAACGCCTGTCCATACATCTGTTCATCATCCTTACCAAGCAGTTTGGGTTTTAGATCTATAGCTAATCCATAGAAGATACTTTGTATCCACTGGGATCCAATCGATGTGGGGTTTTAACAATTTTTGTGATGGTTTTCAATAATATTTAAGAAAGAAAAAAAGCAACCTTTAGCCCTAAACATATCTATGGTGTACGAACATAATTAATATTTAAAACTTTAAATAAACAGAATTTATGGACCTATTATCCTCAATTTTGCAACTTATAGAGCGTAACCCTTTTATATCCATCACACTATGTCTTTTAATAGCATTGGGCCTGATCACCTATGAAATAGTTAGAAAAAAATCTTTTAAATAAAAGGGTCAGCGTTATTCTCCGCTAGGGTGAAAAATTAAGTCATTAGCATTTAAACTATAATTTTTAATCAAAGTATTGGTGGTAGCGATAAAAGGAAATCTACTAGAAGGTACCTTTTAGTCCTATGGTTCCCACCCCTATTTGCAGTTTCCAACTAATTTGATCTTTAGAATTGCTTGGGTACCTTTCCTTATCCAGGTATTTATCTATAGAATCTACCACTACCATACTTACAGCCACACTCAGGGCTACATCGGTTAGCCAGTGTGCGCCGGACCATAGCCTACTTACAGGGGAAAGGAGCCCCAAAGCATACAATCCCCCTTTGGTCCATGGGTTTTTAAACTGCTTGCCTATGGCATAGAAGGTAGTAAAGGCCAAAATAGTATGTCCGGATGGAAAACTGTGATATGCAGCCTCGCTACTAAAGGGTTTAAACGTTGCTTTTCCTTCATTGGCGATGGGCCTGGCACGACCCACTAATGTTTTGCTCACGGTTTGTAACATTCCCACTGTTGAGGCGGCCGAAATGAGGAGCACCCCCGTTTTTCGCCATTTTTCATTCTTAGTAAGTAAGCCCACCAAATACACCCCCCCGTTGATAGAGTAATTATATTGCGGTTTCCCCAAGTAATAGCCAGTTTCCTTAAGCACTCCCGGAATGTCCTCTTCCTGGCCCTGAAACCAATTGCTACTATCTTCATCAAAAGTATACAAGGCAGCGGTTCCAAAAACTATTCCGGCCGCCGTTATAAGATCGTTCTTTTTCCAGTGAAAAGGTCTGGAGTAGGCATGTTTTAACCCTCCAAATGCACTGAGACCATCATACCCAAGCATCTGCCAGGAATTCAAGCTATCCTTTTGGGTAGACTGTGCCCTCAGTGGCACCGTACCCATAGCCAATATGAGGGCCAATAAAACTGCTTTAGCGATAAATTTTAAACTCATGGGGAACCAATTAATAAATTAGGACCAAAATTATACATTTAACTTTCCATATTAAACTTTTATAGGCGCTACTATACATTAATCCCTATTCACCTAATTGGCCTAGGCTCTATAGTATGATGTATAGGGCCATATCATCTGTCGGAAATAACACCAGGACTTTTCCGTGTTTTCCCCCGAAAGGGATATTCTACTGATCAATAAAGATAAATGTCATTTAAACTCCTTATTCTTGGCTGAAGATAGAAATAGCATTAATTCCTTTCTATGCCCATATAAATATTCTGGATGGTAAACAGTGATTTTCTCTATGGCATCAACGGCTCTCATTACCAATAAGCGATTGTCCCAGTGCAGGATCGTAAAAAGTATATCAAAATCCACTTGGCATCTTATATGCGGTATTAGCTCTGCTACGGAACCCACAGATCTTAAATCATCTCCTTTTAAGTATTTTAGGATTTCATCCAAAGCTGTATGGTCAGCCATTTTCTTCCATGGTTTCCGTGTTATTGTTTTTCACCCTCCGTTCATCTTTTAAAGCCCAGTAAACACCCTTCACATCCTCTACCCAGTCATCATACATAAAGATCAGTGTAATTTCCTCAACCGTTTCCAAGACGCCTATAACAACCATTACAATAAATAACCAATATACTGGATCAAAGAACAAGGACCATAAAATAAACATTGCCTGAATAACAGCGGAAGACTTCGCCATATAGGTGTGGAATGCCGTTGCCTTGCCATATTTTTTTAGGGCAATCAACATTTGCAAAATGTACGGGGCAAAGGCAATTATTATCAAGAACAAGTTTTCCCTAATAAAATCATTGGTAAAGACCCACAGCCCAACAAGACCTAATGCAAAGGTTAGTTGGTCTCCAAACGAATCCAACTGTGACCCTCTGGCACTGGTAATGTTAAGTTTTCTGGCAAGATAACCGTCAATAGCATCCGTACAATAACTCAGCAGCAAAAACCAAGCAAACCATTGTTGGGCCCCAAACCACAGCAACACCAGTAATAACGGTACTGCTAGTATCCGGTAAAACGAGAACCAATCGGCGATGTTGTAGTTCTTAAACGCAAACATGGTATTGGGGCTCACTTAGCATTAATGCAAAAAGTGACCCTTATAAATATAATGCAACGGTGTTAACCCGGAAATGACAAAAGTCATACCCAAATAGGAAGAAAACTGACCCTTGTCATTTACAAAAACCAAGACATGGCTTATATTTATTTACAACCCTAAAAGGTTTAAAACAAAGCCTCTCCCTGCTGTCCCGGACAAATAAGGATTTGCGTAAAACCCTGCACTCTAAACGCATTTGGGGAAGGTGTTTATATTTTACAACACAGCTATTTTGGATGTCATTAGATTAAAAATGGTACATCGTACAATTAGCAAAAGACAAAACTAAACACCCCCTAAAAACTTAATGGCAGTACTATGGCCGACTTGGATAAGCCATTGTTTCATTTGTATGATGACATAGCATTGACCCTATTACGATAACAATGAGCACATCCAAAAACACCCCCGTAGAGATTAACCTTAACGGACTTATCCTTAAAGGCAATCTAACATTGTCGGAAAATGCAATCGGCATGGTCATTTTTTCCCATGGAAGCGGAAGTAGCCGCTTAAGTCCAAGAAACAACTTTGTGGCCGGGATTCTTCAGGAAAAAAAATTATCATCCCTCCTGTTCGATCTATTGACCGAAGAGGAAGATATGAGCTACCAAAATCGCTTTGATTTAGATATGATTACCCTACGCCTTATAGACGTAACCCATTGGGTACAGCAAAAGAAGGAACTAAAAGGTTTACCCTTGGGATATTTTGGCGCCAGCACCGGAGCAGCCACTGCCTTGCGAGCCGCTGCTTTCTATGGTCAAGATATTAAGGCGGTAGTATCAAGAGGGGGACGGCCAGATCTTATACTAAGTGAACTGCATAAGGTAATTTCCCCTACCCTACTTATTGTTGGCGGTAGGGACCATGCGGTTGTGGAAATGAACGAAAAAGCCTATCAACAATTAAACTGTATAAAAAAACTGGAAATTGTAGCCAAGGCCACCCATTTATTTGAGGAAGCGGGAAAATTGGAAGAGGTGGCACGTTTATCGTCCAATTGGTTTACCAGACATTTCAAAACATAAGAAGGTTAGTCCAATAAGCATCATTCACGCGTACACCAAAATTCGCCCTCTGGCCTCGATGTTCTATTTAGCGTTCCAAGAAGAAGAAATGTGATAAATATATGGGCTATAGTGCCTAAAATGTAAAAAAAAACATGCAAACTGATCTAGGTCATTTCAAACGCCGAAGTAAGCCCGTATATTCGCAGTATTAACAACAACATAGTTCTTTGAATTTAGCAAGATAGATCAGGTTTTAATAAAACCAAGGATCTTTAAGAGTAAGAAGTGGTTACAGATTCCCTTTTATACCGTTTGAATTCTGAAAGGATTTAGCAATAAATTCTGGAAAGGGTCAGTGTAAGTGGCAATTGGGTTAAAATAACAACTTCTAGGAAACCAGGACATTTCGGTGTCCCGGTTTCTTTTTTAATCTTGACATGAATACGTTTCTAAGCAGTAATGCCTTAGAAGCCATATATAGGTTAGTGGGGACGCTCTAAATACTGTTGAAACCTTTGAAGAATATACCATGGTACATTTTTCAAATCGGTTAAACACAGAACATGGCCCCTCATACAACCTAACTCAAAGGACTGGAGCATCCAAGTGCCCCAGTCCTTTTTATAATATTTGGTAATTGGCTGCAAACCCCACAAAATGTTAACGGCCGCAAGGTTCCAGTTGTTTTGTCCCATATCGTCCCCTATATCATTTTAGATATTAAATGACTCAAGGATAGATCGGATTTAAAATGCTTTGGAATCTTCCAAGGAAACAGGAGACCTAATCGGTCTCCTGTTTTCATTTATATAGCTTACACCCAATAACTACGACCGGACTAAATAGTAGATGGTTACCTCCACCTCCATAGTCACACAACGTTTCACCATTTAACCCCATAGGGCTTAAGGCGCTAGCTTCCCTTAGCACCCATTGTATTCTTGTAGCCGAGAACTGCAGTTTGTAACAAACTCTTCATGGGTATTCCCATGCCCTGTCGCTAAGGCTTTCTCTCTTGGAAGAAAAAATTAAAGATCCGATACTTCTCCTTATCAAATTTTTGCAAAAAAATATCCTTATTCCGTGCCAGCCCATCCTCCATGAGATAACTGAAGGGTTCCGTAATCTCAAAACTCCTGAACACCTCTTTGGAAATGGCCAAAATGGGCAACACTAGGATCATGCCCGCAATACCCCACATAATTCCCCCTATAAAAAGCCCCAGTATAATGAACAGCGGATTAATTCTGATACTTTGTCCCATGATATTCGGGGAAATTAAATTACCCTCAATCTGTTGCACTAGAATATAGAGTCCAACCACGGCAAAAGGCTGCCACAAGGTCTCGGACACCATTAACATATAAAAGAATGGCAATAGTCCGCCTATAGAGGTCCCCACATAGGGGACAATCTCAAAAAATCCGGCTAAAAACCCCCAAAAAAATGGATAGGGAACCCCAATTAGCCACAAGCCGGAACCAATTAACAAGCCCAGGACTATAATTACCAAGCCCTGACCAATCATATACCGCTTGGTCAAGTTTTGTAATGTATCCAACAGCTGTTCCAAGGCTTCCCTATTTTGCACCTGAACCTGAACCAATATAAAATTCTTTATTGAACTTCGGTACAACAATAAGAAATAGGTAATTAAGGCTATTAGTACCATATTGACCAATACGTTGCTGGTAGACTGCAGGCTATCGCCCACCAGATCCATTGATATATCGGATGCCGCCAGCACCCGCTCCGAAACCCAGGTGGAAGTGGCTTCTGCATCCAAATTAAATTTTTGATCGGTCCAATCCGTTAAAGACTCCACTACCTTGTTTAACCTTTCCCGAAAAGATGGTAGGCCACTGAACAAAATCCTTGTTTGGTTAAAAAAGAAAAAAAGCAAAAAGAACAAGGGGGTTACAGCCAAAATATAGGCCGTAAATATGGCTAATATCCTATTGCGCACTATCCGTTCAAAAAAGGCGGCAACAGGCTTTAACATCAGGGCAAAAAAAAACTGAATACCAGTGGAATTATAACCACCTTGGCCAAAATAAGTATCCAGATAAGTGCAGTGAAAGTGAAAACAAAATAAAAAACATTTGCTAGGTTGATCGTATATTTACCCATAGGTGGTTTTGGTATTTATAATTTATAACAGTCTAAATCTCTCCTTTACCTTAAACAATACTTTCTTGATTATTGCCTCTGGGACCTCCATTATTTCAGAAATCTCGGTGGTGTCCTGATTGCCAAAGACCATTAATTCTATAACGGTCTTACTTTTTGGGGGTATACTATGGTACAATTGCCCTAACAGCCGCCTTTTTTCCTCAGAAATTAGAACGTCTTCGTGAAGATCCAGCTGCCCAATCAATTGTTGCTCCAAAGCCTTATCCAACAATATGGCTGTGGTCCAGCCTCTTTTCTGACTGTACGATATATCATCCAGCTCCTCTTTCAATATTAAATCCCCCTCCCCATCAATAGTCAACTCTTCGTCCAGGGCCCTTAATTCTTCTTTTAAAAGAGAATGGGTATTTACGTCGTCCGGAACTTCCATTCTTCTTTTTTCGAGCATTTTCCCAATCGCTTTTTTAAAAAGCGACCTCCTAAGTTTAGTTTCCTCCTCTTCTTCGGAATAAGCTTCAAAGGTTTCCAGGTATATCTCGTCCAACAATTCTTCAGGATCATAAAACCCCCTATCCAGCAGGGCCTGACATTCAGCGGCCTT
>CAXAVP010000202.1:0-7907 GCA_963972175.1 uncultured Arenibacter sp. | reverse complement strand
CCTACGGCACCACCAACAAAAAAATCTTCCAGACCATCACCATTTACATCGCCCACTGCCAACCCTGGACCAAAGGCTGACATTTTATGGGGCAATAAAACCTCTCTTTCAAAATCATCAAAATCATTTTCCTGATGTATATAATCTAAACCTACTTTTTTGGAAACATCTTTAAAGACTCTTTTTTTATTAATTTGTAGGCCTATCTTAGTTTCTTCCAATGTTGCCCGATCTATCACTAGTTTTTGATTGGGTTTAACTTTATATAATACAGAGTTTCCCCCATCATACCAAGAAATCACCAAACTGTCAATTTTTTTGGTATTTCCCAGTCCAAAATGAATAAGGCTTTCACTGCTACTATAAAATCCTCTAGCACTTGTGAGCTCCCCAAGTTGTATACCTCCTTTATAATAGATACTGGCCCTAGTTCCAAAAAAGCTTTTATGTTTGTTTCCTTCCGTAAATTTTATATTGAGGTAGTTATTTTTAGTCTGTTCATTGGCCTTATTCTCATAGATAAAGGCCATATCGTCTACGTTATTCACCACTAAATCCAAATCCCCATCGTTATCCAAATCTCCATAAGCTGCACCGGAAGAAAAGGAAGGTTGGTCTACCCCCCATTGTTCAGCAACTTTTTCAAAAACTAAATCGCCCTTATTCCTAAAAGCATAGTTGGCTATTTTTTCTGACGGAAAGAAAGCTAAAATACTGTCCAAGGACACTATCTCACGAAGATAAGCTATGTTGTTGGACGTATTATGAATTTGATGCTTGGCCGCAACATTGGCCAAATAATTATCAATATTCCTAAGGGCATCCGTATTTCTTATGTCCTTCTTAATTCCGTTAGTAACGTACAAATCCTTATAGCCATTATTGTCAAAATCCGCGAATAATGGTGTCCAGCTCCAATCTGTGTTAGACATCCCTGCCAACTGACCAATATCACTAAATAGGAGGTCACCTTCCGCATTGGATCCGTTGTTCAGTTGAAGGGTATTGAACATATACTGGTAATGCCCTCCCAAGTTTACAATGTTCCAGAATTCTTGTGGATTCATACCTCCCATATTGGCCTTCAACCTATAATTATCCTCAGCAACCATATCTACTACTGCTAGGTCTAATAGTCCATCGTTATTTATATCCCCAACATCCGACCCCATACTAAAAAATGATATATGTTTAAGGTATTCATCAATTTTATTGGTAAAAGTACCGTCTCCGTTATTTATATAAAAGAAGTCTGGCCCCTCATAGTCATTTGTAACATACAGGTCTGGATACTGATCATTATTAAAATCGCCCACAACGGAACTAAGTCCATAGCCTACATTTTCCAGGCCTACTGCAGCGGTAACATCCTTAAATTCGTTACCGGTATTCTCCAAAAACCGATACGTAAGTTCGGGGCTAAGCCAATTTCTACCTTTAAGTGGTGATAAAAGGGAGGGATTGGGTGGTTGATTTATGAGAAAAACATCAAAATCCCCATCTTTATCAAAATCGAAAAAATTTGCATGGATGGCCCTAAAGGGATCGTTAAGTTTATATTCCCGTGCCGATTCGGTAAAGGTTAGGTCCCCATTATTAATATATAATTCATTGATTCTTAGAGCCGGATTGTCATCGAATAAATTTTTACTTACATAGATATCCGTGTAACCATCCCCATTTATATCAACCATATTTACCCCTTTAGACCATCCACCCCTATCCAATATTCCCGACGAATCGGTAATATCCTTAAACTTAAGATTACCTAGATTAAGATATAACCTATCCCGTACTTGGTTGCCTGCAAAATAGATATCGGGTAGGCCGTCATTATTTATATCCTCTATGGCCACACCGGCCCCATTATAGAACAATTCATAAATAAGGGCATTGGCTTCTTTTGTATCGGTTACTTTATTATTAAAATCAATGCCAGTTCTGTAACTAGGCAGAAGGGAAAATAATTTTTGCTTAGCTTCTTTTTTATTGGAAGATTGGGCATACCCCATGGGCATACCTAGAATGAAAAGAATATAAGCACAAGTAAGGATTGGTAGCTGTCTATTGTTCTTCATACGAGCCCGATTTATTATTTATTTTTACCCATTCCATTTGTCCGTTATTAACCGCGCTTATTATAAAGTTATCACCTAGGACTTTTATGCGCTTCAATTTTTGAACATCGCCATTTAAAAATAAGCCACTTTCTGTGGGGGATATAGCTGTAAATTCTCCTTTGCCATCGCCTTTTAGAAAGAGTCCAACTCCGGCATCGTTTCTTGTGGTTTCTACTTCTACGGGATACATATTGCCCGCTAGGACTACATCCTTAATCCCGTCCCCATCAAAATCTTCCAGAAGAATAGCATCTATATTGGATACCTGTGCTTCTACGGGTAGTTCCTTTCTACTAAACTGACCTTTTCCATTATTCTCAAAGTAGGCACTGGCAAAGGTTTTCGCTGAATAATGTAAGGCAGTTTCTAAATTATCCTCACCGTAAACCTCTTTTAAATTTGCAGAGGCAAAGATATCATAGCTTTGAAAGCGTTTCGCAATCATAGGTATTTGCTCTGCGGAACAGGATCTACCCCGTAGGGGAAACTGTTCTCCAAAATTGTAATAACTAAGTACAATATCTTTGGAGCCATTGTCATCAAAGTCACTGTAATGTACCTCAAAAGGGGTTTCCATACTAGCCTTGTACTTATAGTTTAACCCCAAATTACCCGCAACTAGATCCAAATCCCCATCATTATCCATATCTGCACCTGACAAACTATACCACCATCCCACAGTATCTGACATGCCTAGTGAATCTGTTATGTTTACAAACTTCTTTCCTGTATTCTTCATAAAAGTAAGAGGCATCCATTCTCCTGTAAGAACAAGATCCGTAATACCATCCTCATCAAAATCCATCCACAAAGCATCGGTTACCATTCCAATACTTAACAGGTCTTTAGCCACCGATTTGGTAATATCCTTAAAAGTACCCTTGTTGTTTTTTAGTATTCTACTGCTCACTGCTGTGGGGTAATCCCAAGGTCTATGTCTCCCTCCCACAAAAAGGTCTAAATAGCCATCGTTGTCATAATCAAAGGCCCGCACTACCGATCCACTTTCGATAATAGCGGGAATCCTAGTTGTAGCGTATTTAAAATTACCCTTTCCGTCGTTCAGGTATAGTCTATCTTGATAGTATAGGGAATTGGGTTCCCACTTATTGCCTCCACTAACCACGTATAGGTCCATATCCCCATCAAGGTCCACATCAAAAAATAAGGCATCCACATCTTCATATTCAGCTGCTTCTCTCCAAGTCTTACTAGCAACCTTTGTAAATTTGCCTGCCCTATCTAGCAACATTAAAACTGGTTCATAACCTGCTGCTCCACCAATAAAAATATCTTCCAAACCATCACCGTTCACATCGGCAACAGCTAAAGCAGGTCCAAACTGGGACTGTTTATGAGGTAATAGTACTTGTTTATCAAAATCATTAAACTGATTCTCTACATGCTTAAATTGAACCCCCTGGGCGCTATTGAAAATCACTTCTTTTCCGGAGGACGGAATTACTACAGGCCTTTGGATTTCTCCTATATCAACCTTAAGCAACTGGTTGGGAGCTAGATCGGCTAAGGTACTGATTTGTCCGTTTGGCCAAGTTATTTTTAGGGTATCTATCTTTTTGTTTTCAAAAAATCCGAAATGGGCAATTTGCTCGCTAGAAGAATACATTCCACGGACAGCTGTAAATTCATAAAGTTGTTTTGTCTCACCCTGCAAGGCTACTACCCTAGCCCCTAACATTGGCGTATTATTTTCTATATCCGTTAGATTTACCCTTAAATAATTCTGACAGGCATATTTCTCACCATTATTGCGGTAAACAAATGCCATGTCATTCACATTATTAACAACCAGATCCAAATCCCCATCATTATCCAAGTCGGCATAGGCACAACCTGCAGAGAAGGTTTTTTGGGACAAGCCCCAATCCTCGGAAACTTTATCGAAGCGCATTCCATCCTTATTTTTAAAGGCATAATTAGACAACTTTTCCGATGGGATATGATCCAAGGCCTCATCCAAATCCAGAATATTCCAAATGGACACATCTCCTGCACTGGGATTGTTCTTAACAAATTCATTGGCTATTTTAGTTATATATTTTCCAACAGCCTTGTCCGAATCGGTGTTCCTAATATCCCTGAGAAGTCCGTTAGTAACATAAATATCCTTAAGTCCGTCGTTGTCAAAATCAGCAATAACATTAGACCAGCTCCAATCCGTGCTAGACAAGCCAGCAAGCTGGGCCATATCGCTAAACTGTGGAATTTGGGAGTGTACACCCCGATTTAATTGAAGGGTATTGTACATATATTGATAGTGACCACCTTTATTCACTATATCCCAGAATGCCTTGGGATTCATCCCGCTCATATTGGATTTAATGCGAAAATTATCTTCGGCTACCATGTCCAAGACCATCAGATCCAATAAGCCATCGTTGTTAATGTCGGCAGCATCCACCCCCATACTAAAATAGGAGATGTGTTTTAAGGAGGTATTAATAGTATTTGTAAAGGTACCATCACCATTGTTTAAGAAAAAGGTATCCGGAGGACCAAAATCATGGGCAATATACATATCGGGCCAACCATCATTATTGGCATCCAAAATGGAGACACTGTTGGCATTCCCTAGATTAAATACCCCCGCTTCTTTAGTAACATCGGTAAAAGATTTTGCCCCATTATTCCTGTACAGTCTAGGAGCGAACCTTTCCTGCTTGCGATCTACATTGTACATTTCTGAATAATTCCCTGGATTGGGTGGGTGATTTAGCAGCAATACATCCAATAATCCGTCCTTATTGTAATCTAAAAATGTAGCATGCCGGGTTCTCTCGCTATTGTCCAGTCCATATTCGGCCGCAGACTCCTTAAATGTTATTCTATTGTCAGAATTGGCTTTAGTGGTATTTATATAGAGTTTGTTCCTTCTAATTTCGGGATTCCCATCATACAGCTCCCTGGTCACATAAATATCTTGCCAACCGTCATTATTTATATCGCCAATAATAACACCTGAAGACCAGCCACCGTTATCTTGGATTCCTGCAGATTGGGTAATCTCCTCAAATTTTAAGTCTCCTAGGTTATGATACAGTTGATCTCCTACTAAATTCCCCGCAAAATAAATATCTTGCAATCCATCATTATTAAAATCCCCTACTCCAACGCCCGCCCCTCCATAAAAGTTGGAATAAATAAGAATATTTTGCTCTTTGGTATCCTTAACCATATTTTGAAAAGTCACACCTGTCGCTGATGCATCCAATAATGTAAATTGCTTTTGTGCAATAGAAGATAAGGGAGTAATTAATATAATTATTCCTAACAGTAAGCGTCTCACGGAACAAAAGTTAGTTGATATCCTCATGGCCTATAAAATAAAAATAAAGGAGGGTAACCCCCTCCTTTACCTAACTAACAAAAAACTAACAATATTCAAAACTTATATCTTGCTGTTATTCAACGTCCCACCATACCCTAGTAGTGTATGTATTGGGACCTTGATTTGCTATGGCGGCATTTACATTCTCCGCATTAATATTAAACTCAACCAATGGATATTTCATCCGTCTAGGTATAGTCCCACCAGTGGCATTACCAGGGTAATTTATTGGTGTTAAAACAGGATATTCTATTCTCCTCCAATTAGCATAAGATTCCAGCGGATTTAAAAAAGTAGCCGCCCAATATTGCTCACCAATCAACTCCATACCATTGGCTTCTACAAAGGGATTTGCTGCCAAATAATCATCAATATCTTCATTTGACGGAGCCGAAACCCCATAATAACCCCAATTTTGCATAGCGGCGCGCACCCCGTTGTTATAATGCTCCGCTGCATCCCCTGTATGCCAACCTCTAACAGCGGCTTCTGCCAACATAAGTTCAACTTCAGCATAGGTAATGTACATAGAAGGTGAATTTCTTTGTACCAAAGATTGGTTAACCTGGGAATAATCTAGTAGATCACCTCCAGCCGGACCTTCGCTAGCCAGTGTTGTTGGATCAAGACCATTGGGTAGCCCTTGATGGGGACCACCAGACTCTACGTAGGAAAGCAAATCCAATCTCGGATCGTTATTATCTTGCATCCAACTAACAAAGGTATCGCTTAAACGCATAAATTTATCAACAAAGAAAGAATAGCCAATAGGGCTTTCCACTCCCCCCTCTTCATGTTCTATTTTTGCCAAATCATCCAATCCGGTCATAACCCCCCCAGCAATAGCCTTTTTTACCCATGCTTCAGAGGCGGACGCATCCACTTTTGACATTCTTAGTCCCAATCTCAACATCATTGAGTAGGACAATTTCTTCCATTTTGAAATATCGCCACCATACAGTACATCTTGTATCCCTGGATTATCTGCTGAAGCTGTTAATTGCAGTGCTGCCTCTTCCAATTCCTTCAACATATCCAAATAGATATCTTGTTGACGATCATATGAAGGAAACCAATTATTGGATATAAATCCACGTCCTGCTTCAGAATAGGGAATATCTCCGTAGAGATCCGTTACCTTATGAAAGGAAATAACCTTCATAATACGGGCCATGGCATTGAAGTTTACGGCTTCTGGATCTTCTGCCGTTCTATTTACCAGATCAATTACATCCTTAGCCTCATTTACCCAATATTCATCAAACACCGCATAGCTATAATCAATAAAGTCAATATACTTATCTCCAGGCAAAAGGTTGGTAGCGATATTTACATCTGCCAACTGCTGTATTGATGAGGCTGCCCAGCCTAGACCAACCCTACGCATTTCATATTGAGCGCCGGCAGCCTTTAATTGAGTTTCCGTGAGCTGCAGTCCATAAGGTAAATCGGCAATTGCATTGGGGTTATCATTCAATTCCGCCAATTCATCTGAACAAGATGACATAGAAATAGTCATAAGAACCGCCAAAATAGACGCAACTTTTATGTTTATTTTATTTATTTTCATAATACGATTTTATTAATTGATTACTAAAAAGTAAGATTCACATTAAATCCGAACGAAGTCGTCTGAGGCATGGCAAAGAAATCCAATCCTTGGGCATTACTTGCGTTATAGCTTGATTCTGGGTCAATATTATCCACTTTAGAGTGGATCAGCCACAAGTTCCTAGCAACAAAAGAAACGTTTGCTTTACTTATAAAGGTTTTGGAAAGGAGATCTGATGGAACATTATAGCCTAAGGTAATTTCCCTTAGTTTAACAAATCCTGCATCGTAAATGAATTCTTCGGCAATGTCATTGTAAATTTTCTCATAATATTCCCTTATATCACTTGCAGGTATAACACCCAGTCCATTTTCACGACCTATTAAGGTATTCTTATGGACCCCTCTTCTATACAATTGGGCATTGGTACCACTATGTCCTACCGCCCCATCTCTCATGTCCAATAAAAAGCTAAGGGTAAGATCTTTATACCTAAAACTATTTTGTAGACCGGCATTAAATGGATGTACCCCAGTACCAAAAGCCACGGTTCCTGCTTCTTCATCTACTTGAGGAAGTCCATTGGCATCCAATGCTAGGTCGCCGTTGGCATCTCTAAGGAAGACGCTTCCTGTGATTTGCCCAAAAGGCTTCCCTTCTATATGCGTTACCCAAGCATGCCTAGCTCTACTTAATCCGATATTAAATCGTTCCTCATCATTTTCTGGGTCAACAAGGCTTACAACTTCACTTTTATTGTAGCTCATATTAAATGAAACATTCCAACCAAAATTTTCAGTTCTTATAGGAGCTCCTGTTAATAATAGCTCCACTCCCTTATTTGTTAATTCCCCTACATTTACCATTGTAGAACTATAACCTGAAG
>CAXAVP010000201.1:0-8089 GCA_963972175.1 uncultured Arenibacter sp. | reverse complement strand
CAAAGCACCTATGGCTTCCTTGCCCGAAGCGGTAAGCACCTGTATCATTTCATCCACATTGTCGTTCACAGGTGGCTTATAGTCATCCATGGCCATTCCGTCCTGGGTCATTGTTCCTACGATCCAACTGGGCAATTCCGTCAAATGGCTACCCAATTGTTTTAAGCTCATGGACTTTTCATGGGGTCGCCAATCCAATTTATCTTTGGGAATACGCTTCAAAAACTTTTCAGTTATTGCTATTTCCTGCTCTAGCTCCGGGATCAATAAGTCTTTAATTTCCATGATGTTGCGTTTTTTGATTACACTTTATAATTTACGACAATTATCCTAATAAACGGCTATTTAAAAATCTAAAACAGGCCTATAAAAACCGCAGCGCACAAGTTCATACCTAGTGATAATTTGCCCACAATTTGCTTATATCTATTCCTTATCTTTGCCACAAATTACAATAACGATGAAACTAGAGCTAGTACCCCAGATAAAACACACCCAAAGCAACAACTTTTTCCTGCTCTGTGGCCCTTGTGCCATTGAGGGGGAAGATATGGCTATGCGAATCGCCGAAAGAGTGGTTTCTATTTCCGATAAATTGAACATTCCCTACGTTTTTAAGGGGAGCTTTAAAAAAGCAAACCGCAGTAGGGTCGATTCGTTTACGGGCATTGGAGACCAAAAGGCCTTAAAGATCCTTAGAAAAGTTTCCGAAACTTTTAAAGTTCCCACCATTACGGATATCCATGAAGTATCTGATGCCCAAAAGGCTGCAGAATACGTAGATGTGCTACAAATACCGGCCTTTTTGGTCCGGCAAACGGATTTGGTAGTCGCGGCCGCCGAAACTGGAAAGGTAGTAAACCTTAAAAAAGGACAGTTTATGAGCCCGGAAAGCATGAAGCATGCAGTACAAAAAGTCCTAGATTCGAATAATGAGCAAGTCATGGTAACCGACAGGGGTACCATGTTTGGCTACCAAGACATGATTGTGGATTTCCGTGGTATCCCTACCATGAAGCAATATGCTCCGGTAGTGTTGGATGTAACCCATTCCCTACAACAGCCCAATCAGTCTTCAGGAGTAACGGGAGGACGGCCAGATATGATAGAGACTATTGCCAGAGCCGGAATAGTTACTGGTGCGGACGGCATTTTTATGGAGACCCATTTTGACCCTTCCAATGCCAAAAGTGACGGGGCCAATATGCTGCACTTGGACTACTTGGAAAAATTATTGACCAATTTGGTTGCTATCCGCAAAACAGTGAACTCCCTTTAAGACCTGGAAAATATTCCTAAAACCTAAGAGAACTATATATAATGCCGCAGATTCAATGCGGCATTTTTTTTGGCAGTATACATAAAAGCCCAATGAAGTTACAGGTACTCAGAATGCATGGTCTTGTTCATACCAAGTGACAGCAAGGCACAACTACTCTTAGAAGTAGTTTTTAGGAGAAAGTGCGGCTTGCCTTTTTCCTACATTCACATATATTTGCTTTGGACAACCAGCGCTACCATAAAAAAGGAGAACAGAGTTGCCACCTAAACAAATTGATTTCCTATGAGCCGTATCCTCTTTTTTCTCCTTTTGGCCACCGGCCTATTACATCTAACGTCCTGCAAAAATTCGGTCAAGGCAACAGGAAAAAAGAAACCCAATATTATACTCATCATGGCCGATGATTTGGGGATTGAAACTTTAGGGTCTTATGGAGGCAGCAGTTATAAAACCCCTCATTTGGACCAACTGGCCAAAGGGGGGATGCGATTCACCCATTGTTATGCCACTCCCCTATGTACCCCATCCCGTGTTCAGATTATGACAGGCAAGTATAGTTTTCGCAATTATATTGGCTTTGGATTGTTGGACCCCGAGGAAAAGACCTTCGGTCATTATATGCAGGAAGCAGGATACGCTACCTTTATTGCCGGTAAATGGCAATTATTGGGCAATACACGTCAGCAACAATTGGCTGGTAATCGCATAGGAACCTTACCAGAAAAGGCGGGGTTTGACGACTATTGCCTCTGGCAAATAGATAAATTGGGCTCACGCTACAAAGACCCTACATTAAGTAGCAAAAAAGACGGCACAAAAGCATACCCTGGTGAATATGGCCCGGATATTTTTCTAAAAAACATCAGTAACTTTATGGAAAAACATAAAGAAAGCCCCTTTTTCATCTACTACCCTATGGTGCTGACCCATGACCCATTTGTCCCCACTCCAAAGAACAAAAAATTTCCCGAATTTGACCCGAGTGCAAAGGTCAACGACCCCGCCTACTTTGGGGAGATGGTCCAGTACATGGACTCCCTTGTAGGACAGATAGTAAAAAAAACAGAAGAATTGGGGATTTTAGAGAATACAGTGATTCTCTTTGTTGGAGACAATGGAACAGATAGGGATGTTGTGTCTACCCTAAACGGCCATCCGCTAAAGGGCGACAAGGGCCATACTACTGACGCCGGGACACATGTCCCGCTTATAGTACATTGGAAAGGAAAGATTGCCCCCAAAAGCACCAACAACAACCTAATAGATTTTACAGATTTCCTTCCCACCCTACTGGGGATAGCCGGAACAAAAGAATCACCAAACATGTCTCTGGACGGTCTAAGCTTTTACCCTCAGCTATTGGGGGACAATACCGTAAAGCGGGATTGGGTATTTTGTCATTACGAACCCAATTGGGGAAAGTTTAAGAACAGGCGATACGTTCAGAACAAATCATGGAAATTGTATGACAATGGCGAACTGTATAATTTGAATAGGGATATTGCAGAAAAAAACCCGATACTGCCAAAGAATTACCCAAAAGAACAGCAAGCCCTCATAAAGACCTTTAAAGAGGTTTTAAACCAATACAATTAGTTAATTTATTACTTATAATACAAAAACAAAACATTATTTTTACCCTCCAATTTTTTGATTTTATTACAAGCCATATGAAGCCCTCAATTTTAACTATCATTTTCGCAGCATTATTTCTAATAATCACTAGCTGTAAGGAAGAAGCCAAGGACCAGGCCCCTCAAAAGCCTAACATTGTTTTTATCATGTCCGATGATCATGCATACCAAGCCATTAGCGCCTATGACGACCGACTTATAACCACTCCAAATATAGACCGAATAGCCAAGGAAGGGATGCTATTTACCAATGCCAGTGTTACCAACTCTATCTGCGCCCCCTCTAGGGCTGTGATCCTCACAGGTAAACACAGCCATATGAACGGAAAAATAGATAACATCTCCCCATTTGATACCACAAATGTTACCTTTCCACAGTTGTTACAGAAAGCAGGTTACCAAACGGCAATGTTTGGGAAACTGCATTTTGGCAATAATCCAAAAGGATTTGACGAGTTTAAAATACTACCAGGACAAGGAGATTATTACAACCCCCGTTTCATTACCGCCACTGGAGATACCACCGTTACAGGTTATGTGACCGATATTACTACAGACCTCACCTTGGATTGGCTAAAGAAAAGAAGAAAGCCCAACAAACCCTTTATGTTAATGTATTTGCACAAGGCACCGCATAGGTCGTGGATGCCAGCACCTAGGCATTATAAGGAATTTACAAAAAAAACCTACCCTTTACCCAGCACCTTGTTCGATGATTATACTACACGTGAAACTACGGCTGGGCCTGCGGAAATGAACATCCTTAAGCATATGAACTTGCGATATGACTTAAAAATAACAGATGAGGTACTGGATGAATTAAACATTAAGGAACATTTGGGTATTGGAGGGCTTAGAAAATTTAACCCTGAACAAAGAGCGGAATGGGACAAAGTATACGGCCCCATTAACGAGGCCTTTAAAAAGGAGTATGCCAACATGAACGATTCTACCTTAATGGTTTGGAAATATCAGCGCTATATGCAGGATTATCTAGGAACCATTGCCGCCGTTGATGAAAACATTGGCCGGGTATTGGATTATCTAGACCAGGAAGGGCTTGCCGAAAACACTATGGTGGTATATACCTCCGATCAAGGCTTTTACTTAGGGGAACACGGTTGGTTCGACAAGCGGTTTATGTACAATGAATCCTTTAAGACGCCGCTACTTATAAAATGGCCAAATGTAATTACGCCAGGTACTACAGAAGATGAAATGGTACAGAACTTGGATTTTGCGCAGACCTTCTTGGAAGTTGCCGGTGTAACAGCTCCTGAAGATATGCAAGGAAAAAGTCTGATTCCTTTGCTTAAGGGCGAAAAGGAAAAATGGGACAGGGAGGCCGTATACTACCACTATTACGAATATCCGGCAGAGCACGCCGTAAAAAGGCATTACGGTATAGCTACCAAAGAATATAAACTAATACATTTTTATTACGATGTAGATGTTTGGGAGCTCTACGATCGGGAAAAAGATCCTCAAGAACTCAACAACGTATACAATGACCCGGCTTATGCCGAGGTGGTTTCTGAAATGAAGGAAAAACTAACTGAGTTGCGAAAAAAATACAAGGATTCCGATGCCTTGGGCAATCAATATATACAGCTTTACAAGGACAAGGGATTGATAAAGGAGTAATCAGTAATCAGTAATCAGTAATCAGTGGTCAGTGGTCAGTGGTCAGTGGTCAGCTGTCAGTGGAATTTATTAAAACCTGGAGGAATTAGGGTAAATATCTCACGACCAATTGTTGTTTTTTTTGTTGATTTTATTTCCAAAACTTTCTATCCTTAACGCTATAGGCATCCTCCAGGACTTCCTTTAGAACGGTGACATCAATGTCTTCCAAGGATTTGTAACGAATGGATTTCATCATTTTTCGTCCTTCTGTGTTCATATGCCCTAAATGCACACTTAAATGGGCCGCATTCCAGAATCCCAAATCCACATAGTCCTTGCTTTGGTTTAAATAACAGTAAGGCTTGCCGTTGATGTAGTAAAAAGGAATCTTATATTTAAATTTTAACTCCACACCTGGAATGGTACCTTCAATGACCGCTTGGAGGTACAATAGAATGCCCCTGTATGGCTCTGCTTGTTTAAGGATATATTCTTCAGCAGGATTCATAATCGTTTAAAATTTACTTTTTCTTAACCAAAACAACATAATTTTCTTTATTTTCAAGCATATTATTGCCCTATTTTTGAAAAAACAGTGAAAATGAAAAATATCCTAGCAGCTAGTTTTACCTTACTACTTTTTCTATCCCTAAACGCCCAAACCCATTCCCATTCGGGGGCACAACCGTTTACCTACCCTGACATAGACGGTTTTGTTACTTTGAAGACCGACCTACATATGCACAGTGTCTTTTCGGACGGCAAGGTTTGGCCTACCATTAGGGTACAGGAGGCACTCCGAGAAAACCTTGATGCCATTTCCCTGACCGAGCACTTGGAATACCAACCGCATAAGGAAGATATTCCCCACCCAGATCGCAACCGTGCCTATCATTTGGCCCTTAAAGAGGCAAAGGAACACGAACTATTGATAGTGCCCGGCTCCGAAATTACCCGTTCTGCCCCAGTAGGCCACAACAATGCGGTTTTTATTAGCGATGCCAATGAACTATTACAGGAAGACGCCAAGGAGGCCTTTAAGGTGGCCAACAAACAAGGCGGCTTTGTATTTTGGAACCATCCGGCCTGGTATCGCCAAAGTCCGACTGGAACACCAATTCTTAGCGACTTTCAAAAAGAGAGAATCAACAAGGGTGAACTACATGGTATAGAGGTAATTAACACGGTGGATTATTCCGAGGAATCCTTGGCATTGGCCCTGGAGAACAATTTAACCATCATGGGTACCAGCGACATTCATGGACTAATTGCATGGGATTATACCCAAAAAGGCAACCACCGACCCATCACCTTGGTTTTTGCAAAGGAAAAAAGTTTGGACGGTTTAAAAGAAGCCCTTTTTGCAGGGAGAACCGTTGCCGTGTACAACGATCTGTTGGTTGGTAAGGTTGATTATCTTAAACCTTTGTTACAGGCGAGCATTGAAATTGTGAAAGCCCAGTATATTGGAGAGACTCAGGTATTGGAAGTGGAACTCAAGAATTTATCAAGTAGTGATCTATTATTTGAAAATGCTATGCCCTTTACCTTTTACGATAGCTCTCCGGTATTTGAAATTCCATCCGGGAAATCAAAAATATTAAAAATAAAAACTTTGGAGAATCTAGACAATCTGGAGCTAAAGCTGTTGGCCTTGGGTGCTTTTTCTGCTCCCAAAGTACATCCTACAATTGAATGGAAGGTTTTAGTGGAATAAAAAATACCTCTATTGCCCATTGCATGGTTTAATTAGCAGTTTTAGTTTCCTTTGGTTCACCACTTACTGAATACCGCCAACTGCTTACTGTTTACTGCTTACTGTTTACTGCTTACTGTTTACTGTTTACTGCTTACTGCTTACTGTTAGCCACCCCTATGCCTTCAACGTATTCCTGCAAATAGGAATATCTCTTGGTAAGTTTGCCTCCTATGGTCATCCTGGCTCTTTCCAGCACACCGTCCTTATCCCCATTAAAAAAGGCGGGGATTACATTTTTAACAAAGGCATCGCCAAAACCAGTACTGGCATCCCTAGGTAGCTCGCAGGGCAAATTATCAACGGCCATTACTGCTATCGACTGAGGATACTTCAGGTCTACCTCTGATTCTGAAATGGGATCATAACCGTAAATGGGATCTGCAATAGTACTGGATCGTATGGTTGTTGCCACGGGACCATCAATATCACAACTGATATCGGCCACCACCTTTATTCTAAAATTTTGTTGCTTGGCATCTTCCCGGGTAAAAAGGTAAGGCGCCCCATCACCATAGAAATGTCCGGCTATATACATATCACTTACTTCGGCAAAGCGCATAAAATTAGAACGGTATTCCTTTGGATGTGCAAAAAAATGTGATATATCTTTTTGAAGTCCGTCCTTATGCCGGTTGTAATCCAGCACATCTATCTGACAATATACGGGTTCATCAAAATCTTTATCCAGATAATCCTGAACGCTTACACTTTTGATACCCATGGCATCCAGCATTTCCTTAGCACCATTCCCTACCCTTCCTTTACCGGTTAACACTATTTTTATATTGGGCAGTTCAACCTTCCGTAATTCAGAGATCAGTGCCTGCTGATCTGTTAAGGTTGCGGCCTTTGGCAGCTGAAACCTTTCATATTTTATTCCGTATGCCCTAAATCCGTTATAAGCCCCTACAATTCCTGCATACCTGCCAAAAGCCACAAGTCGCTCTCCCTTGGAGTTGGTAATGACCTCATGATCGTACAATTCGATATTCCTTTCCAAAACGGCCCTGAGCAAGTCTTGATTATAGGGCTGTTTTTTTATGGTATGCGAAAAGAAGAAGTATTTTTTATTGGGCAACAAATTGGCTATTGGCACTTCCTTGACTCCTATAAGCACATCGCAGCTATCCATTTCCCCTGTTACAGAAATTCCCTTTTCCTGGTATGCTTCATCAGGGAAGGCCCGTACGGGGGACGGTTCTACCATAAATTCTGCCTTCTTAAATTTACCCATTGCGCTCTCACAGGCCTCAGGTGTTAGAACCACCCGGCGATCTGGCGGATTTTTGCGTTCCCTAATTATCCCAAACTTCATAAATAATAAATTTATAACTTTACTAAACCCAATAGTTGTAAATGTAACATATGACAGCTTGACAAGCAAAATTTTTTTTGGAATACTTTTTGAAGTATCTTTGGCGACCGCGTTAGGGATAGAGGCGGCATCTTTTTTGATTTTCCTTTGACAGTGTTTGTGTAAAGATCAAAAAAATACAGCCGATAGCCCGACCTTTTTTTGACACCTACAAGGTTTTGAAAACCTTGCGGGAGAAAAAAAAGGGAACGCCCAAAAAAACGGGAATAAAGTTCATTGATAAAAAAGATGAGAGAACAAGATCTTGCGAAGGCGGAATTCAATTCGACTCTTTCCTTACTCTAGGATTAGTTAGGTTGAATAAAATATCCCGCTTGTGGCGGGATTCAATTCGTTAACGACATGCAAAGCATGTCTAACTCATTGAAGGGGCCGACTGGTTTTGACAGCGAGACCAATTGGAATGTAAGCAT
>CAXAVP010000200.1:0-8103 GCA_963972175.1 uncultured Arenibacter sp. | reverse complement strand
CATTAGGTTCAATGACAAGGGTGAGGCTATAATGCTCATAAGACGGGAAAATGGCAATAAAAGAGCGTACTTAGGACACAGTTATCCTCCCTATACCAAATGGACCTATACCCAATCGCCATATTTTATAGGGGGTCCAGATTTTGTGTCGGTAGGTGAGGGGCAATATATTGGTGGGGGAAGAATAAACAGAGAGTATACCGGACTGGTTTCTTTTGGTAAAAAGGGTAATTTTAAAGAGGTATTAAAATTACCATCCAATTCTGATAGTAGCTATCCCGGTTTTGTATTTGAAAATGATACCCTGTACATGAGCTACTATTCTTCCCATGAAACTGAAAAAACGTCTATTTATTTTGCGGAAATACCCTTGAGGGACCTGAACCTTGAACTGAAAAAATAAAATATGAAGGCAAAAGTTAAGACCGTTTCATTAAAATATGTTGTTTTTGGAATCTTATTATTTTTATTGATTGGAAGCATTGCTTCCTGTAAATTGAAGAAATATTCCAAGGGAGAAAAGGTACAGGGGATAAAGCCCCCAAGGACGGTACTTCAATTGCCTCCTAAAGATGATAATCCCCGCAATAGCGAAGGCGATTTTATAATGCTCAATAACGGGAAGCTACTTTATGTCTACACCCATTATAGCGAGGGCTCTGGAACCGATCATGACCCTGCCCATCTGGCTAGCAGATATTCTATGGATGGTGGCAAAACCTGGAGTGTGGAAGATGAGATTGTTATCGCCAATGAAGGGGAGATGAATGTGATGTCGGTTTCCCTTTTGCGATTGAAAAACGGTGCTATAGCCCTGTTTTATCTTAGAAAGAATAGTACGCTAGATTGTGTGCCCATGATGAGATTATCTATGGATGAGGCACAGAGTTGGAGCGAACCCATGGCATGTATCACGGACAAGAAGGGCTATTTTGTTTTAAATAACGATCGGGTGATTCAGTTGGCAGATGGGCGATTGCTATTGGCGGTGGCAGAACATCCCACAACCCAAGAGGGCTTTAGGGCCAAGGGTAATCTATATAGTTATTATTCGGACGACAATGGTAAAACCTGGTATTCCAGTACAAGGGTACCCAACGATTCAGATATTATTACCCAAGAACCTGGGTTGATAGAGATGAAGAATGGTCAAATTATGATGTATATCCGTGCAAGCGGAGGTGTGCAGCAGATGTCTTATTCCCAAGATAGGGGGGAGAGCTGGAGTCACATCGAGTCCAGTTCAATTTATTCGCCGCTTTCCCCGGCTACCATCGAAAAAATTCCTGGAAGCAATGACTGGATAATGGTGTGGAACAATAACAACGGTTCCAATCCTGCTACAAAGAATAAAAGAACCCCATTAACAATGGCCATCTCCAAAGATGAGGGAAAAACATGGACAGCAATCAAGAATATTGATGAGGATCCCAATGGGTGGTATTGCTATACGGCCCTTTACTTTGTAGATCCACAAAATATTATTCTGGCCTATTGCTCGGGCAATAGAACTAAGGGGAACGGATTGGAGACCAGTAGTATCACCACTTTGTCAAGAGAATGGGCAGTTGCTCCCTTATAATATGAACCAAAGAAAAATTTCAGCAAAAATAAATCCCAGAAAATGATATTCAAGAGAAACACCTATTTCCTTCTTTTTGTAAGCTTATTTATGACCGCAACTGCTTTGGCACAACAAAAGCAAAGGCCCAATGTAATTTTGATTATTACAGATGATCAAGGGTACGGGGATTTGGGGGTTACTGGGAACCCACATGTACAAACTCCGGTAATAGACGCACTGGCCAAGGAAAGTGTTCGCTTTAATAATTTTTATGTTTCTCCTGTATGTGCCCCCACCCGTTCCAGTTTAATGACGGGTCGCTATTCCTTACGTACAGGTATGAGGGATACCTATAACGGAGGGGCTATTATGGCTTCCAGTGAGGTCACTATTGCAGAAATGTTGAAGCAGGCCAACTACAGGACGGGTGCTTTTGGAAAGTGGCATTTGGGTGATAACTATCCGTTTAGACCCACCGATCAAGGTTTTGATGAGTCCGTAATCCACCTGTCCGGAGGTATGGGACAGGTAGGGGATATTACCACCTATTTCCAGGGGGATAGGAGTTATTTTGACCCGGTACTTTGGCACAATAACCAACAGCAAGCTTATCAAGGCTATTGCTCGGATATCTTTACGGACCAAGCTATCAATTTTATTGATCAAAATAAGGAGACTCCATTTTTCTGTTACCTAGCCTTTAACGCTCCCCACACTCCTTTACAGGTTCCGGATTCCTATTATCAAAAATACAAGGACATAGATCCATCTTCTGGTTTTGATGGGGATGACAGGCCTTTTTCCACAATGAGCGAAAAGGATAAGGAAGATGCACGAAAGGTATATGCCATGGTCCATAATATTGATGATAACCTAGGGCGACTCTTTCAAAAATTGGACGAACTAAAGCTAGCCGATAATACGCTTGTTATTTTTATGACAGATAATGGGCCACAGCAAACGAGATACGTAAGCGGAATGAGGGGGCTAAAGGGGAATGTTTACAACGGCGGGGGAAGAGTACCATTTTTTCTAAAATATCCTTCCCTAACCCAAGGGGATCAAGATATAGAAACCATGACGGCTCATTTGGATGTGCTGCCTACCCTATCGGAAATATGTAAGGTGGAAATGCCTAAAGATAGGGTGATAGATGGCAAAAGTATGCTGCCACTGATCAAGGGTAAGACGGTGGATTGGGAAGATCGTTCCCTCTTTTTTTACTGGTCCCGTCGTTACCCGGAGTTATACAACAATATGGCCTTGCAAAAAGGAGGCTATAAGTTAGTAGGGAAAACAGATTATAATGCCGCTATTGAGGATTTTGAATTGTTCCACCTAAGGCAGGACCCTTATGAGCTAAAGAACTTGGTAAGCACCAAAAAGGAATTGGCTAAGGATCTGAAAAGGGAATTGGATGATATTTATAAGGAATTGGTATTTTCGGAGAACCTCATAAATCCTCCTAAGATCAATGTAGGTAATCCCCATGAAAACCCCATTATACTTAATAGGAACGATGCGGGAGGTGAACGTGGAATATGGAATCAAGAAGAGGTTTATGGTCATTGGGAGGTAGATATTGAAGAGGGGTATTATGATATAACCTATAAGTTTGAAAAACCTGTAAAGGCAAATGGCAGAATGGTTTTGGAAGCCAATACGCTGGTTAGGCAAATGGTAAATAAAGCGGATAACACCGATGTTATTCAAATGAAGCGGGTTTACTTCCCCAAAATGACCGGGGAGCTAATACCATTTTATGCCGTGAACAATAAAAAAATCTTCCCTTTTTGGATGAAATTGAAAAAGTTGGATCAGTAACGGCCTCAGACTTTAAAACTTGGTCTTAATTTAATTGTTTTAAGGTTTTTAGGACCTAGGTGTTTTATGGTATATAAGGGGTGTTTGTTAAAGCGGGGCTTTATTGGCGTACATTCGTGTAAAATTAAATATATGTCCATAGAGCGGAGGGTACATGCAGTTGAGGAGTTGTTTGCAGATTTAGACCAAGAAATTAAAACTTTCCAGTCCCATTCGGGCTTAAGTTGTTTGTCAGGTTGTGGAAAGTGTTGTGTTCACCCGGATATTAATGCTTCTCCCTTGGAATTTTTGCCTTGGGCATACCATCTTTTTATAAATGGAACGGCAGAAGCTACCCTCAAAGACTTGAAAACCAAATTAGGGTCCAGCTGTTTTTTATATCGGCCACATTCAACATCGGACACTAGTAAAGGTAGCTGCGGCCATTATAAGTATCGTGGATTAATATGCAGGCTGTTTGGTTATGGCGCCAATAGGGATAAGTTGGGGGCACTTCGTTTGGCAACCTGTAAGATTATAAAGGAAAGTCAGCACGACCTTTATGAGAGTGCCCAAGAAGCCATGAAAAATGGGCTTTATGTCCCAGTATTTACCGATTATTATATGAAACTAAATCAAATCGATTATAGATTGGGAAATACCATAGAACCCATTAATAAGGCCATGATACTTGCAATTGAAGAAGTACTTCACTACTATGCCTATCGTACATATCCAGATAGTTATAAGGAATCTGCTGAATCATCCGAATTCTAGAATCATTACCACTTCCTATAGGGACAAAACAAATTGGCAAGAGATGGGACCTTTATAAAATTTGGAAACTAATATTGGGATAAGTATGTTTACCAATTAAAATATAACCTACTCCTTGATAAAGGTATAACTACATAACCTGTAACCTATGAGATTATTATTGACCTTACTTTTTATTTTTGCCAATCTACCTAACGTATTAGCTTCCCAGATAGATACCCTAATGGTAATGAGTAGATCCATGAACAAACAGATTGCCAACGTAGTTATTTTACCCGACGCTTACAGCACCCAATACCAACGTTTTCCCGTTTTATACTTATTGCATGGGGCAGGCGGTGACCATACAGATTGGGTGTCCAAGTTTAGCTCAATAAAGGAGTATGCCGATGAGTTAGAAATGATTATCGTATGCCCTGATGGCAATAAAACAAGCTGGTATCTGGATAGTCCTATAGACAAGGAGATGCGTTACGAAACCTATGTTTCCAAAGAATTGGTAGCCGAAGTGGACAGGACGTACAGGACAAGGGCAGAAAGGGAATCCAGGGCCATTACAGGTCTGAGCATGGGTGGCCATGGAGCATTTTATTTAGCTTTTAAACATCAGGAAGTATGGGGTGCTGCGGGAAGTATGAGTGGAGGATTGGACATAAGGCCTTTTCCTGGGAATTGGGACCTGTCCAAAAGATTGGGCGATTATGCCCAATATCCGGAACATTGGGAAGAAAATACCGTAATCAATATGGTGTATTTATTAAAAAAGGATAATTTAAAACTGATCTTTGATTGTGGGGTAAATGATTTCTTTTATGATGCCAATAAGCGTATGCATCATAAATTAATGGAAAGAAATATACCTCATGATTATATAGAGCGTCCAGGAAGTCACAATTGGAACTATTGGGGCAATGCCATTCAATATCAACTATTGTTTTTTAATAAGTTTTTTAAAGGCTAGGGGTATCTTCTTTAGGGTGTATGCTCTTGAACCACAATATTTTTGGCCTAGCTGTGATTTATGCCTTTAAGTCTATTTCCTTTAGATTTTCAATTCGGTTTCGTACTAAAAAGGCATCTATAGTCTCAAAATGCTCTATAACACGCTTTTCCTTAAATTCGAAGACTTTTTGGGAGAGTCCTTGAAGAAAATCCCTGTCGTGCGAAACCAAGATCAAAGTACCGTCAAATGCCAATAGGGCCTCCTTGAGCACATCTTTGGATTTTAAATCCAAATGGTTGGTGGGTTCATCCAGGATCAATAGGTTTACAGGTTCCAATAGTAATTTCACCATAGCCAAACGGGTTTTTTCTCCTCCCGAGAGCACCCCTACTTTTTTCTCCAGATCATCGCCACTAAACATAAAGCGGCCGAGTATATTCTTTATCTGTGTGCGAACATCCCCTTCCGCCACTTCATCCACCGTCTGAAAAATAGTTAGGTTGGGATCCAATAAGGAAGCTTGGTTTTGTGCAAAGTACCCCACTTTTACGTTGTGTCCAAGACTGCAATGGCCTTCTACCTCAATTTCTCCCATTATGGCCTTGATCATGGTAGATTTTCCTTCGCCGTTTCTCCCTACAAAGGAAACTTTCTCTCCTCTTGAAATGGATAGATTGGCATTGCTAAATACGGTGTGCTCCCCATAACTTTTGGTAAGTCCCTCTACGGTTACCGGGTAATCCCCAGAGCGCACGGACGGTGGAAAACGCAGTTTTAAGGCTGTGGTATCTATTTCATCAATCTCAATGATCTGCAATTTCTCCAGCATTCTCTCCCTGGAGTTTACTTGATTGGTCTTGGAATAGGTTCCTTTAAATCGGTCTATAAACGCCTGGTTATCGGCTATAAACTTCTGCTGTTCCTGATAGGCCTTGATCTGATGGCTGCGACGCTCTTCCCTTAATTGGAGGTAGTGGGTGTAGTTGGCCTTGTAGTCATAGATACGGCCCATGGTTACTTCTATGGTCCTATTGGTAATGTTATCTATAAAGGTCTTGTCATGTGATATGACCAGCACGGCCTTGGCCTTATTGATCAAGAAGTCCTCTAGCCAAATTACCGATTCAATATCCACATGGTTTGTGGGCTCATCCAATAGGATAAGGTCTGGCTTTTGCAATAATATTTTGGCCAATTCTATTCGCATGCGCCATCCACCACTAAATTCACTGGTGAGCCTATGGAAATCCTCACGTTTAAACCCCAGTCCCCTCAAGGCCTTTTCTACCTCGGCCTCATAGTTTATTTCTTCAAGGGCATAAAATTTCTCTCCAAGATCGGACACCTTTTCAATGATAGACATATAGGCATCCGATTCATAATCTGTACGGGTTTCCAATTCTTTGTTCAACCGCTCCATTTCATCGCGCATTTCAAAAATGTCCTTAAAGGCCTTGGAGGCCTCTTCAAAAACGGTACAGCTGTCATCGGTCAATAAATGCTGGGGCAAATAGGCAATTACGGCATCTTTGGGAAAGCGAACATGACCACGACTGGCTTTTTGTTGTCCGGCTATAATCTTCATCATAGTAGATTTACCGGCACCATTTTTCCCCATAAGGGCTATCTTGTCATTTTCGTTTATGACAAAGGAAACATCACTGAACAAGGTGTCGCCGCTAAACTCTACTGCTATTGCATCTACTGAAATCATATTCGGATTTTAAGTGTGCAAAACTATAAAAAAGGGCGATACCAATGATGTTTAATGATGGACAAATGATGTTTTTAATATAGCCACTTGGGCACTAGCGTTCCCTTTACAGATCCATGGCCAAAATTTTAGGGATATGTAGTAAGCATATTATGGGAAGTTATTGATTGCCAATAGGTAAGAACCATGACACACTTTTACTGAGCTATCATTTGGTCCTTGTTCGTTTTCGGAGCTTTTTGATCCTATCTTTATAATAGGCTTTTAGTTCATCTAAAAAGGTCATGGGGTTGTCATATTCCATAAGTACCTTGTATGTATATTTGTTTTTGGCAATATCCAATTTCTCCTTTTTGTTTTTTAGTTCCATTTGTAAATAGGCTAGGCCCGAACCCGTTTTGGCCTTGGGGGTGATGTTGGTTCCCAACAGGTTGGGGGTATTGAAGATGTGCGCGTGATAGGCCTCTAAGCTGGCAAGGTCCCCAGAGCGATAGATTTCTATTAGTTTGGAGGTTATCTGGGTAGCCAAGTCCAATTTATCACTTTGCATGGAAAATTTATCGGGATGTACCTGCAGCATTGCTTCTCGGTACAATCGTTTTATTTGTTCTTGTTCCTTTAGGCTTTTTTCGGGAACGGAGGTCTTCTGAACAGTTTTGATGCCAGTAGGCTCCTTATATTTTTTTCCACGCCTTTTTTGGGCCAACCTTTTTTCTTTCTTTGCTTTTTTTTGTTGTTTATAGAGAATAATGAGTTCCTGCTCTTCAATGAGCTCATCCTCTAATTTTAATCGAAGTATATCTTCAAAAGCCGTAGTTTTTTCAATAACTCCATTGAGTTTCTGTTGTATTTTGTCAATCTCCTCTTGTAGCAAAATAGCCGGGTCATTGGGAAGACTGGGAAGTTGTGGCTCGCTCATAGGCTTGTCTGTGCTGGATTATCTAGGATGCGAATTTAAACATTATCGCTAGTGTTCCGCAAAAGCTTTGTTTTCTTGTAGGCATATAAGACTATCCATATTTAATTTTATATGGGCCACAGCATAAATGTTTTTTTTAGTACATTAGGTGTGCAAATGATTGAAAATCAATAATTACTCGGCAATGAAGAAAATAAATGCTTTTTTTAAATTAGGTTTGGTGATGTTCGCTTTGTTCTATGGCAATACGGCGGTAGCCAATACATCTTTAAATATAGGTAAGTATGCGCCCGTCAAGGCATATGAATCCTATGGGGAGGAGGATTTTATTGGAAATTGGAAATATTCGGCAGAGAATGTCCCCTATGAGTATGCTAATGGAA
>CAXAVP010000199.1:0-8124 GCA_963972175.1 uncultured Arenibacter sp. | reverse complement strand
AACCGGTAAGCTGTGGCCAGACCAGCATAATGCTCTGTCCCAATGGCAGGGCACTGGGGATGGCCCCCTGTAGCTGCTCCATGCTCAGTGGTCCCAAACTGCGTATGGAAGGCACCAATATAGCGGAGGTAATCCCATCAAACAGCTCATTTGGCATAAACTGCCCCAGATAGAACTTTAATTTCTCATAAAAGTAAATGGCCCTGGGGGAGGCAAATTTTGAGGGTTCATAGGCCTTTATGATCATATTGGCTATCAAAGGATAAAAAATGGTACAAAACAACCATACCGCTATCCCCAACAAAGCGGAAGTGGCCGATTGTTTAAAACGTACTGAAAACAAAATAGCAAGGTTCAGCCAAAAGGAAACATAGACAATACTGAGTACCGTATACACCATAATCCGCATAAATTCTTCGGCTGTGGGCGGTATTCCTATAGCTATGAGCCCCGACCCCAAAACCAGAAAACTCAATGTAAAAAACATAAGGCTGATCACGATTATCCCGGCCAAGAATTTAGCATTAAGAATACTGTCCCTAGGGATGGGTTGCGCCATAATCCTACTCAGGGTTCCCCTTTGCTGTTCAGAACTAATGGCATCGAACCCCAAACTTATCCCAAACAAGGGGCCTAGGAATCCCACAAAACCAAAAAATGGCGGCAAGGTGCCATTGGATTTTGTAAATAAGTTCAGGAAAAAAAAGTTGTTTCCTGAACCATCTGCCGTAATGGCCTTCATTCCGTCGGCCATAGTGGCAAACAATGTTCCCAAACAGGCCAAGGAAATAATGGCAAATAGAATTATAAAACGCCAGTTCCTAAAATGATCGGAAATTTCCTTTTGTACCATGGCTTTGAAAGGGGCCCATGGAAAATTTCCCTTGCTGGTTGCTGTATTATTTTCCCTGAACACCAAGGAGCCCAGCTGGGCAATCCTATCCCGAAATTGTAATTCGTTTAATTTTGATATACCTATTCTTAAGACTTTATTTTTCATCTGCTTGACCTTCTTGAAAATATTGATAATAAATATCGTCCAAACCATATTCCTTTTTACTTAGGAAATTAAGCCCGTAACCCGACTGTACTACTAATCGGGACAGTTGAACCGCTACGTCCTTTTGGGATTCCACGACAAATTGATTGTTGTTCATTGCCACTTGGGCCACCCCTTTTATCTGCTTTATTTTTTGGACCAGCTCCTTTAGTGGCAGTGGCGGTTCTGCTACATCTTGTACCGCTTTGGATATAGCCCCTTCCAGGGTAAAGGTATTTTTGGAAAATAGTTGTTCTGCCAGACTGCTAATTTTACCTTCTGCCAGCATTTTGCCTTTTACAAATATCCCCACCCGATCACATACCTGTTGAATCTGGTGCAAATGATGGGAGGAGAACAAAACGGTAATGCCTTTTTTTCTACTTAGGCGAACAATGAGCTGAAGAAACTTTTTTACCCCCTCAGGGTCAAGTCCCAGAGTAGGTTCGTCCAATATAATTACCTCAGGGTTTTTAATGAGCACATCGGCCAGACCAAGGCGTTGACGCATTCCTCGGGAATAGCTGGCTACCTTATTATCCTTGACATCTTCCAGGCCCACCTCTTGCAATATCGCCAAGGCACTCTTCTTGGCCTCCTCCTCCGGGATGTTGTTTAAGCGGGCCACATACATTAGATTCTGTAATCCGGTATAGTCGTTGTAAAAACCAACATCTTCCGGTAGATATCCTACTTTTCTTTTCACCTCCAAAGGGTAGCGGCTACTGTCTATTCCACACACCTTTACACTTCCTGAATCTACTTCTGTTAGCCCTAGGAGCATGAGTATTGTGGTAGATTTCCCTGCACCGTTTGGCCCCAAAAGACCAAAAATTTCGCCCTTATCTATGGACAGGTCCAAATTGTTTACCGCTATATGCTCTCCGTACCTCTTGGTAAGTCCTGTAATATCTATACTCTTTACTACCATTACCTTCTGCCGTATTTTTTAAACAGGTAATAAATGGCCCCTAAGGTTCCCAGAATAATAAAAATCCCAAGCCAGCCCCAAAGCAGTGGGGTCTTTACCTGTACCCTTAAAGATGCCGTTGATGAGGCTTCCGGGGTCTTGGCCGTAATTTTGGGCAGGTAGTCGCCCGGAACGGCCTTATCGGCAGCCTTAATGGTAGCCTTTACCTTTGTTGCTCCTCCGGCCTTGATCACGGGAATAGTGTCTGGCTCCATGGAAATTTCCCAGTCCTTGGGTTTGGAGTGGCTAAAGCCGATATTTCTCAATTCACTGGAACCTGTATTCCTTACCAACAGTTCCAGGTGTTTTTCTTTTCCAGAAGTAATACTGGAACTCAATAATCCGGTGGGGGTGGTAAGTTCCAGATCATAGGACCCTTTTATGACCACCTCCAGTTCCAAATTGGCCGTACTAAACTTATTACTGGCCTTTATGGGTATTTTATAAGATCCGGATTTCACCTGGGAAGAAGGCTTTACCTCTACTGTAATATTGGTGGTTTTCCCTGGCGCTATCTCCACTGCCGTGGCCTGTCTACCATTGGGTTTAAAGGCCACATTCCAGCCCCGTGGCGGCGAAGCCAACAAAGAGTACAGTTGTTTTTCTCCGGTGTGATTTTTTAGTTTCGTGGAAAAATTAAAATTGGATTTGGAGTGCCCTTCCATATTAATCTGATCCGAGCTGAACTCCGTCTTAAAAGTCCCCTCCTCGGATACGTTCACCACTATGGGCAGCACATCGTAATTCTTGGCAACCAGCCTAATATTGTATTTACCCTTATCTACCTTTAAGGGTACATTTAAGGTTAAGGAAACCGTTTTTTTCTCGCCCGGCAGCACAGCGATCCGCTCAATGGAATAGCCTCCGGCCTTTAAGGTAGCATTCCAATCCTGGGGAAGGCCAGACAGTGCAATTGCTACATCCTTTCTCTGATTCCCGTAATTTTTAACCTCCACGCTATAATCAATGGATTCCCCCGGAGGTACAGAGATATGGGTATAGGGGGTATATAGCGTTATGCCATTTCCGGCCTTTGCCCCTTGGCTAAATAAGAACAAAAAGCTGCACAAAAAGAATAGGCTCTTTAAGTATGGTAGTTTAGATTTCATAAAAAATGGTTTATAATTTATAAAAGGTTAAAAGTTTAGACCAACCAATGGCCGGTATTATATTCTATTCATCTTTGTTGGGTTGAAAATAATCCCTGTCCACAAACAAGCGTTTAAACATACCTACGGAATCACTTTCCACAAAAACATCTGGGTGTTGGGAAGAATTCAGGACAAATTTGTTTTCCTCAGCCATGGCATAGGCCCTTACTACCACCTCATCCATATCCTGCCCCCTAATGGTAAGGGTATGAAGGGGATTATCTTCTGGGCTAAAACCATCCACAAACTGGGAACTGTTCTGCCTGGCCAGTGAGTTAAGATATTGTGATACTTTAGAGGCATCGGCTTTGGTATCGGCAATGGACCAAAGGGAATCTACTTTCCTAAGCACAAAGGCTTCCCCCGCGGCAGCATTGTTAAACTCCAATTCCTTGAGCTGTTCCTTGTCTAACCTGAGGAATTCCGGATTCCTCCAACTGTTGAAGGGGCGACTAAAGGTATTGGGCAGTCCGTTTTCCAAGGCAAATGTTTCGGGCTGGTCATTTAGCCGTAAATAGGTAGACCCGGTTGGGGCTCCCCTACCATATGCTGGGGCTGCAACTTGCCCATAGGATGTTTTTCCAAAATACAGTGCGGTTGTGGTTCCACCGCCTTTCTCCTCAATGAGCACTTTTCTCGCCAAAGAATCCCCCAGTTCATAGTTAGGCCACTTATCCTTTGTTTTGGCCACCAGCCGTTGGGCCTCAACATCCAACAGCTGCCCCAATGCCGATCGCAATTTGGAAGGGTCTGCCTTGGACACAATCTTGCCCTGGGCCACCTCCCATTGGCCAGAAGACCTGCTAAGCACAATGGGCTTTTCCTTTTCTTTGGCAGGTGGGTATATGGTGATTTTCCCTATCTTGGAGGAATCCAATTTCACAATTTGGGGATCAAAGCTGGCACTACTGTTCTTTTTAAAGTAATTGGTAGACAGATATAGAACTACCAGAATAACCAGTACGGCCATCAAAATAGTATTCTTCTTCATGGTTTATTGTTTTGGGTGTGTTGCTATCCTTCGTAATTTTCTTCCATCCTACGGTTACGCTTGTTCTTATTTAATTGCATACGTACCATACCGTACACCAGCACCAAAATAATGGGCACTAAGAAGTTTGCATATTTCAAGGTGGTTTTGGTACCCTCCTCCAAATTGGCTATGGGTCTATAGTGTATTCCCTTGGTCCTAAGGTCTATTAAACCGGTATCATCGCTCAACCAATCAATGGCGTTCACCATTAGGTTTACATTGTCTCCCTGTAGGGGTTGCTGCCCTCCACTGATTGGAAAGTCCCCATCGGCCACCACAAAAATTCGGGAACGGTTGCCATTGTCATGGGTTTGCTCCAAAACACCGGCAATTACCTGATGCGGAGAGGTAAAATCACTTTCCGTCCATTCTTTCTGAATATCGAAAAACTGCGGTGCCTGTTTACTGGCCGATGCCTCTGAGGAAAAAGCCAATGGGGTGAAGGTGGTAAGTGAATCCTTGGCCGTAAACTGCAGCGTACTGGCAAATTGCATTACTACGGCTTCCAGGCCTTTGGTTACTGGATGGTCTGCAAATTTACTTATGATAGGGGCATAGGGAAAGGCCACATTGGAGGTGAAATTAAAGAACCCTTGCCGCTGTTGTACCGCTACGGTGGCACATTGGGCATCAATAACAAAATCATCACGGATTTCCAATCCCTTTTCGCCCAGCCATTTTTCTACGCCTGTACCCACGGCACTACCATAGGAGCTATTAAGGTCCCCCTCTACCCTGTTTAGGGCCACAAATAGGTTGCCCCCCTGTTCCAGAAAGGTATCCAGTTTTTGTAGAGTGGCCTCCTTAAGGCTATCGGTAGGGCGTACCAAGGCCAAGGTCTTTATGCTTTTGGGTATGGGCAGGCTATCATTGTTTAGCTGTGTTGCCTTAAAATTATACAAAACATCCAAGGCCGATTTCACCTGTGATAACTCCGCTAAGGAGGGTTGTCCATTGCCTTGCAGAAGACCTACCTCCGGTTTATGGGTAACCGCTATCTTTTTTATGGAGGAGGAAAGCAGATACTCCAAGGGCGCACCCGGCTGCACAAAGGGTATAACCTCCTTGCGATCTTCCAGTTGCAGAACGGCGCCCAGAAAAGCCTTTTGCTGTTTCATCTGATCCTTCTCGCGAACGTTGATCATCACAGGGTTGATCCCCGCTTCCATGGCTTCGCGTTCCTGCTCCTCACTTTCATTGGGATTGATAAAGGTATAGACCAGGTTATCATTGGAATGCCTGGCATATTCTATTAAATATTCTTCAAAATCGTTTTTGGTCTTTGCTATATGTGGTGGAAGGTTCTCGGAGAAATAGGCCTTTACCGTAATGGGATCTTCCATGGAAGCCATAATGCCCTCGGTAGCACTGCTCAAAGTATACTGCTTATCTTCGGTAAGGTCTAGCCTAAAATAGTATTGTTCCGATACCAGATTGGCAAATACCAAAATTCCTATAATCAAGAGAATGCTTATGTTCGTTTTTTTCATTGTCTGTACAAACGTTTAAGAAATATGTCTTTTGGAAAGGGACCATTCCCCTAGGTATAGTCCCAATACGGTTATGGATAGGAAATAAACCAGGTCTTTGGAGTCAATGACCCCTCTGGAAATGGACTCAAAATGGGATTGTAGGTCCAGGGTGTCAAAGAAGTACCCCATATTGCCGGTCAAGTTTTGGGCCAGCACCCCAAAAATAATCTGGAAAAACAGCCCAATAAACAAAGCGGTCATAAAGGCTACGATCTGGTTGGTAGTGATACTACTGGCAAAAATGCCAATGGCCGTATAGGCAATACTCAATAAAAAGAGCCCTAAATAGCCACAAAGGGTACCGCCGTTGTCCAGATTTCCAATACTGGCAACGGTAAGCACATAGGGCAGGGTAGCCAGGAGGGCAATGCAAACCAAAAGTATGGACCCTAAAAACTTGCCCAAAATAAGTTGGCGGTCCGATACCGATTTGGTAAGCAGCAGCTCCAAGGTACCGGTCTTGCGTTCTTCGGCCAACATCTTCATGGTAATGGCGGGAATAAAGAAGAAAAGGCTCCAAGAGGCAATATTAAAAAACACCCTAAGGTTGGCCTGTCCTACCAAAAATATATCGTTGCCGTACAGCCAGGTAAAAAAGCCACTGAACCCCAAGAAAAGGCCTAAAATAATATAGGCAATAAGCGAATCGAAAAAGGTTGCCAGTTCCCGTTTTGCAATCGTAAAAATTGTATGCATATCTAATTAAGCGTTAAGTTTCTAAAAATATCCTCTAGTTTGGTCTCTAAGGGGGTTAGCTGTGTAAGCACCCATTTTTTCTCTACACAGAGGTTAAAGATTTTCCGCCTAGAGGTGGTATTGGCCAGGCTCTGTACCTCAAAGAGGTTTTCTTCCTGGCCTATAAGCGCTGCCGCAGCTACCGTATCCAAGGCATTCAAGGATTCCAATATTTCACCAGTATGCCCATCCTCTATCCGCAACCTTAGCACTTCATTGCCCTGTGCCTGTTTTCTAAGGGATTCCGGGGTACCGTTGGCTACAATATTGCCCCTATTGATGATAAGGATTCGGTCACAGGTAGCCTCTACCTCCGGAAGGATATGGGTACTTAGGATCACCGTCTTTTCCTTCCCCAGGTCTCGGATCAGCTTTCTGATCTCTATAATCTGATTGGGGTCCAGGCCTGTGGTAGGCTCGTCCAACACCAGTATTTCCGGATCGTGGATCATGGCTTGGGCCAGTCCCACCCGCTGACGGTATCCTTTGGACAGCTCCCCTATTTTTTTGTGCTTTTCCCTGTCCAGGCCACAAATCCCGATCATTTCCCTGATCCGGCTGTTAATCTTGGCCTTCTCTACCCCTTGCAGGGAGGCACAAAACTCCAGATAGTCCATTATGGGCATATCCAAATACAGTGGGTTGTTCTCGGGCAGGTATCCAATATGCTGTTTAAAGTCAACATGGGTATCCGTTACACTTTTACCACCAATCCTGATATCGCCCTGCTCTATGCCTATAAAACCGGTAATCATTTTCATGGTAGTGGATTTCCCTGCCCCATTGGGCCCTAGAAAACCTAGTACCTCCCCGGTCTTCACATCAAAACTGATGTTGTTTACCGCCGTTTGGGGACCATAGGTCTTGGTCAGTTTTTCAATTTGTACATCCATATACGATACATCACTATTTAGTTTGATTAAACAATAAATTAAAAGGCCATGCTGCCATGGGACTCCTAAGGCAAGAATCCCTGGCAAATATTGTTAAGACGGTTATGATGTGGCTAGCCCATGGAAGGGCGCAGCCGATTCTGTGTACTGTAAAGAAGCCCGCGTTGTATAGTTGTCAACAAGGTGAATTTTGAGGGATCCATTTTGAAAACGAGCGGACTTTATATGCCGGTACTGCTTGTTTGGAAGCCTAATTTGAAAATCTATATCCTTGGTAGGGCCATCCAATGCCGTGCTGCCGTTGGCATAGCCAAATAGCGTTGAGGGTTGTTTTATTTTTAGGTGTAGCTGTCCGTCCCGTACCCTTAGGGTATGGTTGTTCTTTTTTAGAAAATTGGCGGATAGAAGTATATGAACCCCGGAGGGGTCCAAGTTCATCTGGAATTTTTTAAATCGTAATGGGGGAAGGGATTGTAGTCTTTTGTGGTTGTTTTTCTTTTTGCTTGTCTTTAATGTTTCCATAACTATTTTTTTAAATTATACTTTGACTTTAAAAAGTATTCGTCTAAAGAAACAGAACGAAAAATGATTGTTAGTACACTAAACGAGCCTCCGGGATGGCAGGTATTGGGCCTAGCGGGGGCTGCTGTAAATTTAAGGGCCATTAAACCCTCATCTATAAAACTTGTATTCGAAGTCTGTATTTCCCAAAAAATTAGGGAGAAGGAATAGGTACCACCACCCAAGGGAGATAGGTTTTAAAAAATGCCC
>CAXAVP010000198.1:0-8139 GCA_963972175.1 uncultured Arenibacter sp. | reverse complement strand
CCAACGCCTTATTTCGGCCATCATCAAGGAAATGGGATTAGATAAGGATATTTACAAATACAAACAGGTACAGAATAGGATTTCTTCCTATAAAAACAGTTTAATTACGGTAAAGGCTTATTATAACAATTCTGAATTAATGGAGGCCGATGCCATGGCGAAACGTCCACGTATGGGCGAAATTTACCAGAATTATGTGGATAGGTGTTTTAAGGCGGGAGCCATGGATTTTGATGATCTACTGCTAAGGACCAATGAACTTCTGACCCGTTTTCCGGAAGTTCTGGCCAAGTATCAGGATAGGTTTAGGTATATTTTGGTAGATGAGTACCAAGATACCAATCACTCCCAGTATTTGATCGTAAAAGCATTGTCCGACAGATTTCATAACATTTGTGTGGTTGGGGACGATGCCCAAAGTATTTATTCTTTTAGGGGGGCCAATATTAGTAACATTCTTAACTTTCAGAAGGATTATGACAATGTAGGTATGTACCGTTTGGAACAGAACTATAGGTCTACCAGGAATATTGTAAATGCGGCCAACTCTATTATTGCCAAAAACACCAACCAGTTAGAGAAGGTGGTATGGACCTCCAATGATGACGGTGGTCTGATTAAAGTACATAGGAGCCCAACTGATGCCGAGGAAGGTAGATTTGTGGCCGGTTCTATTTTTGAGCTTAGGATGCAGAACCAATTGCCCAACGGTAATTTTGCGGTGTTGTACCGTACCAACTCCCAATCAAGAGCCATTGAGGATGCCCTCAGGAAAAGGGATATCCCCTATAGGATTTATGGCGGACTATCTTTTTATCAGCGTAAAGAAATCAAGGATGTCCTTTCCTATTTACGACTTGTAATAAATCCTAAAGATGAAGAGGCCTTAAAACGTGTCATTAATTTTCCAACTAGGGGCATTGGGCAGAGTACCATGGATAAACTTACGGTGGCCGCAAACCATTACAACCGCTCCATTTTTGAGGTAATGGAAAATTTGGATCGAATTAATTTAAAAATTAATGCAGGTACCAAAAGAAAGTTAGGGGATTTTGTGGCCATGATCAAAAGTTTCCAAGTGATGAACCAATCGGCCGATGCCTTTACGTTGGCAGAACATGTTGCCAAGAAATCTGGTGTGCTGCTAGAGTTTAAAAAGGACGGCACGCCCGAGGGAATCGGCAAAATGGAAAATATAGAGGAATTGCTGAACGGTATTAAGGATTTTGTTGAGGGACAAAAGGAACTGGCCGATGCCAAGGGGGATATTGGAGAATTCCTGGAAGATGTGGCCTTGGCAACGGACTTGGATAAGGATACTGGGGACGATGACAGAGTTGCCTTGATGACCATACATTTGGCCAAAGGTTTGGAGTTTCCGTATGTGTATATTGTGGGCATGGAGGAAGATCTTTTTCCATCTGCCATGAGTATGAATACTAGAAGCGAACTGGAAGAAGAACGACGTTTATTTTATGTAGCCCTTACCAGAGCTGAAAAACAAGCCTATCTTACCTATACACAGAATAGGTATCGATGGGGCAAACTAGTGGATGCCGAGCCAAGTAGATTTATAGAAGAAATAGATGAAAAGTATATTGAAAATTTAACCCCTGTACAAAGCTCAAGATACACGCCCTTAATAGACATCGATATTTTTGGTGATGTGGACAAGAGTAGGCTTAGACAGAATAAGCCCGTTTCCGGAACCCCTCCCAAAACTATAAAACCCAATGAAAATCAATTGCGCAAATTACGCAAGCTAAAACCGGAACTCGGTACTCCGGTTGGAAATTCAAGTGCAGGAGATGTCAATCTCATAGAAGGAGCCATCGTAAACCACACCCGTTTCGGTAGGGGGCAGATAATAAAGATTGAAGGGGTTGGAAATGATAAAAAGGCAGAAATAAAATTCGATAAAGGAGATATAAAGAAACTTTTGCTTCGCTTTGCAAAGTTGGAGGTACTTGATAATTAGTATTGGCCTTGGAAATGCAGTACCTAGACAAAATAATTACCGATCAATCATAGCTAAGTCACAAAGGGAGCTGTGGGTTCCAATTTAAATATAATTACGTAAATTAACAGCCTTAATTAGCGTACGTTATTATGGCCGAATTTATTAAAATATATCCCGAAAACCCCAATCCAAAAGAAGTAAAAAAGGTGGTGGATGTTCTACGTAAAGGGGGATTGATTATTTATCCTACCGATACGGTATACGGTTTGGGATGTGACATTACCAATACTAGGGCGTTGGAAAAAATAGCAAGGATAAAGGGTGTAAAATTGGCTAAGGCCAATTGGTCTTTTATATGTGCAGACCTAAGTAATCTCTCAGATTATGTGCGCCAAATAGACACTTCAACTTTTAAAATTCTTAAAAGGGCCTTACCAGGGCCTTATACCTTTATTCTTCCAGGAAACAATAATCTGCCCAAGGAATTTAAAAAGAAAAAAACCGTGGGAATTCGTATTCCAGACAATTCTATTGCCCGGACCTTAGTGGAAACTCTGGGAAACCCTATTGTCTCAACCTCCATCCGAGATGAAGATGAATTGTTGGAATATACTACCGATCCAGAACTTATATATGAGAAGTGGCGTAACCTGGTAGACATCGTTATTGATGGGGGATATGGTGATAATATGGCCTCTACAGTAGTGGATTTATCCGAAGACGAACCTATTATTATACGGGAAGGTAAGGGAAGTCTGGATATCTTTTAAATTAAGGGATAAAGGACTATTAGCATCAACACAAAAGTATAAGACAAAAAAAAGCGACCAAATTGGTCGCTTTTTAATTTACTATTGTGTAGAATTAGTTGATCTCAGGATCTTTCATTCCTTCTTCGATCATGCTATAGAACTGATCGATTTTTGGAAGAACAACAATACGGGTTCTTCTGTTTTTAGCTTTGTCTGTATCAGATACAGGAATGTACTCTCCTCTTCCTGCAGCAGTCATACGCTTAGGATCTACACCGTAATCTTTCTGTAGGATACGTACAACTGAAGTAGCACGCTTAACACTCAAATCCCAGTTGTCATACAATACACCACTGTTGTAAGGATCGGTATCGGTATGTCCTTCAACCATAAATTCGAAATCTGGTTTGTTGTTCACTACTTGAGCAACTTTACCCAAAATCTCTTTGGCTCTCTTAGTTACATTAAAGCTACCGCTTCTAAACAAAAGTTTGTCGGAAATAGAAACGAAAACAACTCCTTTTTCTACGCTGATCTCGATGTCTTCGTCATCCAAGTTGCCTAAAACTCCTTTCAAACTCTGAACCAAGGCCAAGTTAACAGAATCCCTTCTTGTAATGGCATCGTTCAATTTTCTAATGGTCAAGTCTTTTTCTTTTAGGCTTTCCAATGATTTTTCTAAGTTATCGGCACCTTTACTGGTAAGAGTAGTAAGGTTACCCATATTGTTTATCAAATCTTGGTTATTCGCTTTTAGGAAGGCGTTCTGGTCTTCCAAAGTTTTCATTTTCGAGGTCGCTGCCGCCTTGTCCTCTAAACAACTGTTTAGTTTTACTGTTGCTGAATTTAATAAATCTTGTGCTTCTTTAGCTTTAGCCTCCATATCCGCATATTTCTTTTGCGAAACACATGAAGACAATAAAAGAGCAATACCCAAACAGCCTAAAATGATTTTTCTCATAGTTATGATAATAGAATTAATAATTTAAAAGTTTAAATGTAATGATTTTTCTTTTCGCAAAACTATACAAAACGCAATATTTTGCTAATGTTAATTAGTTAATCTTTTATTAAAATGTTAAATTCTTTTACATGATTTACGTAATACGACCACACAATGGATTTTGTTAGATAATATTTTTTTATAAATCCCGTTGTCCCACGCTTTTGGTTCATTTTTACCAAGTGTTTGTAAAAACTGAAATGAGCCTGTATAATAGCCCATGTGTGTTTAGGCCTACCTTGGACTAAATAGTGAATTCCCGCAAGTCCATCCAAAAGCAATCTTATAAATACTATTCTAAAAGCCTTGTTAGCAGGAAGATTTTTTACGATAGAGAAGAGGGAGTTCCTAAAATTAAGATAGGTCTTTTTAGGATTCATGTTACTAAGGGTAGACCCTCCAAGATGATACACTTCCGACATACCAACGTAGTAGGCCTTGTAGCCATTGTTCTTCGCCCTCCAACAAAGATCAATTTCCTCTTGGTGTGCAAAGTAATCTTCATCAAATCCACCTAAACTGTGAAAAACCCCACTTCTTATAAATAAACAGGCGCCCGTTGCCCAAAAAATTTCCTGGATATCATTGTATTGTCCGTGGTCTTCTTCCAATTCCTCAAATATCCTTCCCCGGCAAAAGGGGTACCCGTATTTATCAATATATCCTCCAGCGGCACCCGCGTATTCAAAATGGCTTTTTTTCTTATAGTCCAAAATCTTAGGCTGTATTAGGGAAGCCGCTGCATTAGTGTTGAATTCTAAAATTATGGGCTGTAACCAATCCTTGGTAACTTCCACATCAGAGTTCAATAAACAATAGACATCCGCTTTTATTTTTGGCAAAGCGTCATTATATCCTTTGGCATACCCACCGTTTTCAGAATTTTGGATAATACTTATTTGTGGATAATGCTGCTTCAGAAAAGATATGGAACCATCTGTAGAAGCATTATCCGCCACATAAATATCGGCTTCCTTGGAGAATGCCACCACAGAAGGGAGAAACTTCTCCAAGAGTGTTTCCCCGTTCCAATTAAGTATTACAACAGCAATTTTTAACATATTCAGTGTCCGTTTCTACAGACATAGGCAATTTTATATTCGGGCGGCAATGTAAAGAAATAAATTAAATTGAACCAATCCTGGCCAAGGAAGCGATACATATTTATTTATACGTAACAAATAATGATTACGTCATTGGTTTGGGCCCGCACTATAATGCGGAACATCCCTTAGGAAACTATAGGATTCGTTTTCTAGATCCATCTTGCAATAGAAATGATCCAACCCATTGGTGACCATTAAATGCTTGGCCCTTAACTTAAGATTATAGCGTGCAATCTGGTCAAATACCCTTTGGTTTATTTTAACTTCGGGTGCTTTGCATTCTACTAGAATCTCTATGGATCCAGAAGGATTAAAGACTACCACATCATATCTTTTTTTTAAATTGTTTATAACCAATTGTTTCTCAACATTAATATGGGATTTGGGATAGTCCTTATTGATTATTAAATGGTGAACCACATGTTGCCTTACCCATTCTTCGGGTTGTAGAACAACAAATTTTTTGCGTATAACATCAAAAATATGGACTTTATTTTCCCTATTTTTGAATCGGAACGGAAACCTAGGATAGTTTAACGGTTGCATAGTACAAAGTTGATGATATTTTTTTAGATGGACGAGGTAAAACAGATTGTAAGCGGTATAAAAAAAGGAAATATAGCGCCAATATATTTTCTTACAGGGGAGGAACCTTTTTATATTGATAAAATTGCGGAGTATATTGAAAAAAACGTCCTGTCTGAAGAAGAACGTGGGTTTAACCAGGTCATTCTATATGGTAAAGAAGTAACCATAGAAGATATTGTTGGGAATGCTAAAAGATTTCCTATGATGGCCGATCGCCAAGTGGTTATTGTAAAGGAGGCCCAACATTTGTCCCGTACTATAGAAAATTTGGTGAAATATGCCGAACAACCCCAACCTTCAACGGTATTAGTGTTGTGTTATAAGTATAATAAGCTAGACAAAAGAAAGAAACTCTATAAAGCTATCAAAAAATCAGGGGTTGTTTTTGAAGGCAAGAAGCTTTACGAAAACCAAGTGGCCGATTGGATAAAGAAAGTTTTGCAATCCCGTGGTTATGGCATCACCTTTAAGGCGGCTAATTTATTGGTGGAATTTTTGGGAACCGACTTAGGTAAAATAAACAAAGAACTGGAAAAATTGTGTTTGGTGATCCCCAAAGAAGTGGAGATTACCCCTGAAGCAATTGAGGAAAATATAGGAATAAGCAAGGATTACAATAATTTTGAGCTCAAAAAAGCCATTGGCGAGAGAGATATTGTCAAGGCTACCAGAATTGTTAATTATTTTGCACAAAACCCAAAGGACAACCCTTTTTTACTGACAGTAACCTTATTGTATTCCTTTTTTAATCAACTTTTAGCTTATCACGGGCTTAAGGACCATTCCCCCGCGAGCGTTGCTTCCGCCCTGGGCATTAGACCCTTCTTTGTTAAAGAAATTCAGGCTGCAGCCAAAATATACCCCATGAGAAGGGTTAGCGAGATCATCTCCAGTTTACGCCAATTGGATGTAAAGGGAAAAGGAGTGGGCTCTACTATTTCCCAAGAAGACCTATTAAAAGAGTTGTTGATCAAGATTTTTTAATCCCCTAAGATTATCAAGCAACTCAGCTTGTGTAATACATTTCACAAATGGGAATAAAGCTATATTTATCGCTAACCCCTATTTTCAACAAGACACCACTATAATTACACTATATAAATCCTACTGCACATAGGCCTAACAAGGTATAGAAAATGAGGCTTATTAGCGTTTATCCAAGCTGTATCTTCCGGGGCCAACCAATAATATTACGGTGAAGCTTAAAAGAAACAAAAGGGCTTTTTCCTTTACTTGAAAAGGATCGGAAGCATGAACTATAAATGCCGCTACCAACATGGTAATAATAGTGGGCACTGTAGCCCAACGTGTCTTAAATCCTAAAATTATTAATATGGGGCATACAAATTCACCAATTACCGCCAAGAAAAGGGAAGGGGCAGCACCTATTCCTATGGGATCACCAAATTCAAAATTGGCTGCTATTAATTTTAGGAATTTAGGGAGTCCGTGTGTAAGCATTAAAATTGAGGAACAAACACGAAGTATAAGCAGGCCTAGATCTTTCATTGGGGGTGCTTTTTATTTTTAGATTGAATTTTTAACAGGTTAAAAGTAACCAATTGTTTGTTAATATTTTTATAAAATATAATAATTGTGTCTTAGTTTTGATGAGCTAAAACGGGGAGTAATTTACCTTAACTTTGGAAATGCCGTAGGATTGGATTCATGCATTATTGCATAGACCTTTTCAAAAATATCCTCTGCGTTGGGTTTGGAGAAATAGTCCCCATCTGTAGCATAGGCAGGCCTATGGGGCTGGGCAGTAAGGGTTTGTGGCGCACTGTCCAGGTATTGGTAGGCTCCTTGATTTTCCACGATTTCATGGACCAGATAAGCAGAACACCCACCTGGTACATCTTCATCAATTACCAATAACCTATTGGTTTTCTTAAGGCTTTTTAGCACGTCATGGCCAAGGTCAAAAGGCATTAAGCTTTGGGCATCCACCACTTCGGCATCAATCCCTACCTCCTTTAGCTCCAAGGCGGCTTGCATAACTATTCGCAAGGTAGATCCGTACGAAAGCAGGGTAATATCTTGCCCTGGTTGTATTACTTCTACAACGCCAATAGGGGTACATAATTCCCCCAGATTATTGGGTTTGCGCTCCTTAAGTCGGTAGCCGTTTAAACTTTCAATCAACAATGCCGGTTCATTACCCTTTAACAAGGTATTGTAAAATCCGGCTGCTTTGGTCATATTTCGAGGGACCAAGATGTACATTCCCCTCAATAAATGAATCAGTCCGCCCATTTGTGAACCAGAATGCCATATACCTTCCAATCTGTGACCACGCGTTCTTACTATCAACGGAGCTCGTTGTTTCCCTACGGTCCTATACAGTAGTGTAGCCAAATCATCGGTTAAGGTGAACAGGGCATAGAATATATAATCCAAATACTGAATTTCTGCAATGGGGCGCAGACCTCTCATGGCCATTCCTATGCCTTGGCCAATAATGGTAGCTTCCCTTATACCGCAGTCTGCTACCCGTATCTCCCCGTATTTTTTTTGTAGACCTTCCAATCCTTGGTTAACGTCGCCAATAGCTCCAGTATCCTCCCCAAAGATCAAAGCTTCTTTATATTTTTCAAATAATGCATCGAAGTTGTCCCTTAAAATTATTCTACCGTCCACTTCTTCTGCTTGCTCGGTATAGGTCGGCTTTACTTCTGGCACATGGATTGCGCTATTAACCTGTACGTTGTTCAAATGTTTACTAAACTT
>CAXAVP010000197.1:0-8262 GCA_963972175.1 uncultured Arenibacter sp. | reverse complement strand
ACCACTCCGGCACCTCTCCAATATTTTTTTAAAGATCGCGCACTAAAAATGCGGTTGCAAATGTACTTTTTCATTCACAAGAACGCAACAATTTTTAGATATTTTTTTGATTAAAATGAAACTAAACCCATATCTCATTCAGCATCAACCCATTTAGAGCATAAAAAAAACCAAAATACCTTACCTTAACCATCACACTATTCCGGATATTCTACCCGCAAATGGTAAATATTGACAAGTTTTTGCTTTAAAACCTTTTTTACCGCTTCTATTTCCTTAAAGGTAATATTAGCATTCAAAAATTGCCCTGCCTTTATTTGTCCCTCTATAATTCGCTCTACAAACTCATCAATCACAAGAAAAGTAGGATTTTTTAAACTCTTTGAAGCCGCCTCTATCGAGTCGGCCATCATTAAAATCGCCGTTTCCTTAGAAAATGGCACAGGGCCAGGATACCTAAAGTCCTCCTCGTTCACCTCCTCATCCATGGCCTGTTGTTTTTTGTAAAAATAAAACACCAATGAAGTACCATGATGCGTCCTTATAAAATCTATTACCCGATCTGGCACCTTATTTTTTCGCGCTATTTCTATTCCGGCAATAACATGGTTAATGATAATGGACGCAGCCTCTGTTGGTTCCAGATCATCATGAGGGTTTACATTGGTTATTTGATTTTCGGTGAAATAAGTGGGATTGTTCATCTTTCCAATATCGTGATATAAGGCCCCTACCCTGACCAACATAGCGTTGGCCCCAATTTCATTGGCAGCGGCTTCGGCCAAATTGGCCACCTGAAGGGAATGATGAAAAGTCCCTGGAGCCTTGTTGGACAGCTCCTTTAATAGTTTAGAATTGGTATCGGACAACTCCAGCAACGACACATCCGAAACCAATCCAAATATTTTCTCGTATATGTAGATCAGCGGTTGAACAAATAAGGTGATCATACCGTTCAATAGAAAGAAACCAAATGCCATCCATTCCACATCGTCCAAATTGCCTTCATGAATCATATGAAAGGCAAAATAACCTATTATATACACCAAGGTTATTTGGCCCACGGAAATAAATAAATTGGCCCGCTTATAGAGTTCGGACACAGATAATATGGTTACAATTCCTGCCAAGGTCTGCAGAAAAATATATTCAAAACTGTTGGGCACCACAAACCCCAATATCAATACGGTTAAGACATGCACAAAGAGGCCCAGCCTTGGATCAAAAAATGTTTTAAGAATCAAGGGCAAAATACAGAGTGGAACAACAAATACATAGGCTACATTGTACTTCACCACCATTGTGGTCATAAAGACCATTATAAGGATATTGACCACAATAAACGTTACCTTGGTATTGTCCTTAAAAATGTCTGGACGGTATTTCTTGAAAAACAAGAAAAGCATCATTAATACCATAGCCACCAAAACCGTATACCCAAAGAGTATATAATATTGGTTACTGGCTTTCCATAATTCGGATTCGTATTCACTTTTCAAGGATTCCAGCACCCGCACATCCTCGTCTTCCACCACTTCCCCTTTGGCAATGATAAGCTTGCCCTCATCCACATTGCCCAAAGTATAGGAGATCTTGGAATATTCGGATTCCAGCTCCTTGTTGGTAAGATCAGCATCAAAACTTACATTTGGCTTTATAAGGTTAAAGAACAATTCCTGGAAGGCAGATTCATAAGCCGTTAGTCCATGCTGGGCAAGCTTTTCCCTTATTACACCTTCCACAGCGGATAAACTGTAAATATCCTTAAACTGCAACTTTATGGCCTCATTGTTCTTAACCAAATACAGGCTATTCTTGGTATTCCTCCGCTCTATTTTAGACAGTATGCCATATTCATACAAATCTGCCACTACCTCCTTGGCAACCGATTTAATCCGGTTAAATTCCATGCCACCAAGATCTGTAACATTAAAGGCCAACTGCATTTCCTCCTGCAATAAACTGTCTACCTCCCGTACAATTCCAGGATCATAATAGTAATATTCTATATGGTTGTTCTTTACCTTCTGCCGTTCCCTTGTTATCTCTGCCTCACTCTTAATAACTGAAAAATCAAAAGGAGCATAGAAATTGTTGTACTGCCATGGTTTTCCCTTTTGGAATTCATATTTGAATTTTCCCCCTCGGGGAAAAAAGAAAACTATAAAAAAAACAGTTAGTACATATAAGAAATACTTGTAAACCAAGGAATGGTTCTTATATAGGCTATCCAAAAAATTACGCATACGTGTAGTATATATAATCAAAAATAGAAAATTATAAACTTATAACAGGACTTTAGGCAATTTAGGGTGTATTATAACGATGCCTTTTTCCCTTTTTGAATTCCGCTTGCAACTTTCTATTGTTGCTGCAACCCATATCTAGGTAATCTGTTTACAAAAAACTTGGAATATTCCGCTCTTCCCCACCTCATTGCACTATTATTTATTAATTTCGCATAGAATAAAAAATGAACATGATGAAAGAGGTTGTGATCGTTTCTGCAGCAAGGACACCTATCGGAAGTTTTATGGGAGCTTTATCTACCATTTCCGCTCCCAAACTAGGTGCCATCGCTATAAAAGGTGCGTTAAATAAAATTGCATTGGACCCTTCCATGGTAGACGAGGTACTCATGGGAAACGTTGTTCAGGCGGGAACCGGACAGGCACCTGCCAGACAGGCGGCCATGTATGCCGGGATACCCAACACAGTTCCTTGCACCACGATCAATAAGGTTTGTGCCTCGGGAATGAAATCTGTTATGATGGCAGCCCAATCCATTGCCCTTGACCACAGCAGTATAATTGTGGCCGGAGGCATGGAAAACATGAGCCTTATCCCCCACTATGTTCACTTACGGAATGGTCAGAAATTTGGTCCAACCACGCTAATAGACGGCATGCAGAAAGACGGACTTGTAGATGCCTATGACCAACAAGCCATGGGCACCTGTGCCGATGCCTGTGCCACAAAATATAATTTTAGTAGGGAAGAACAGGACAATTACGCTATACAATCTTACCAGAGATCTGAGCAAGCTTGGAAGAGCGGCAAATTTGCAGATGAAGTTGTACCCGTAGAAGTCCCCCAACGAAGAGGGGAACCCATTATGGTTACAGAAGACGAGGAGTACAAAAACGTGAAGTTGGATAAAATTCCGCAGCTAAGACCTGCCTTTTCCAAGGAAGGCACCGTTACCGCCGCCAATGCTTCCACCATCAATGACGGTGCTGCCGCATTGGTATTGATGAGCAGTGAAAAAGCCAAGGAACTGGGACTTACCCCTTTGGCTACCATAAGAAGTTATGCGGACGCAGCACAGGAACCAGAATGGTTTACCACTGCTCCTGCCAAAGCACTCCCCAAGGCCCTGGCCAAAGGGGATCTTAGTTTGGCAGATGTAGATTTCTTTGAGTTTAATGAGGCCTTTTCGGTTGTAGGCCTGGCCAATATGAAAATTCTCGGGCTTAATGATAAAAATGTAAATGTGAATGGCGGCGCCGTTTCACTAGGCCATCCCTTGGGCTGTTCCGGAGCCAGGATCATTATCACATTGCTCAGTGTCTTAAAACAAAACAATGCAAAAACCGGAGCCGCAGCCATATGCAATGGTGGCGGTGGAGCTTCGGCCATAATTATTGAAAGAAATAAATAAGTTCTTGTAAAGCAAGCCCATGCAATACGGTATTTGCCACCTTAGTATTGTCCCTGTACGTGCCATTGCGGATGACGCAGGCGAAATGGTTTCCCAACTTTTATACGGAGAACATTTTAAAGTTCTGGAACAACGAAAAAAATGGAGTAGGATCCGAAACGCTTTTGATAAAAGTGAAGGCTGGATAAACAATCAGCAGTTTACCCTTATATCTGAAGATGAATTCAACGGAATTGAGGATCTGGCCACTTATAGAATAACATCAGAACTAATTTCTTTTATAGAAACAGAAAACACTGTTTTACTGCCTATTGTACTAGGCTCCCCCATACCAAAAAACTGCCTTTTACAAAACAGTTTCGACGGCTCCTACAGCGATGGCATGCAGGATAAGAGCGAAATAGTAAACAAGGCCCTACTCTATTTAAACGCCCCCTTTTTATGGGGCGGCAAAACAACCTTTGGCATAGACGGACCAGGCTTTACCCAAATGGTATATAAAATAAATGGCTACCGTCTGCTTAGAGGTGCCCAAGAACAATCTACACAAGGGGAAGCCCTAAGCTTTATTGAAGAGAGCGAACCAGGGGATCTGGCCTTTTTTGACAACAATGAAGGCATCATAGACCATGTAGGCATAATTATGGAGAATAATTATGTGATCCACTCCTATGGCAAAGTACGGATAGACCGTATAGACCATACGGGTATCTTCAATACAGAAACCAATACCTATACCCACAAACTACGGGTCATTAAAAAAATTATATAAAAAAAGGGCCAACGTTTTCCGCTGGCCCTTTTTCCTATAACCGGTTGAATTTACTCACCCATTAACTTTTTAAGACGTAAGAAGTTCTCATTGTCTCCCAAAGCCCCGTAAATATTCTTTAATTGGGAAAGAATACTTTGGTTGTCCGGATTTAACTTTAAGGCATCCTCCAAAATAATAGCCCCGTCACGGAACAAACTGTCTTTCTTAGCCTTTAATTCATCATATCTGGCAATATCCTTTTTGGAATTACCCAAAGAATTCATTTCATCAATTAATTCGTTCCCCTCATTTACATAGGTAGTAGAAAGGTTTAATTGGGCATTTACATAGCCTGGATTAATTTCGATAGCCCTTTTGTAAGCTTTTCTTGCATCTTCCAAGTTGCCTTGCTCCATATTAATTACCCCTACGTTATAGAACAAATCAGGATTGTCAGGTGCTACTTCGGAGGCCTCGGCCATTAGCGCCTTAAATTTTTCCTTATCGCCCAACTTGTAGTACAGATTGGCCTCGTTCAAGATAAGGTTCACATCCTTTGGATCTTTTTCCCTAGCATCCTTGTACGCCTCCAACGCCTTGTCATCTTGACCCAATTGTGTATATATCAAAGCAATATTCTTTACAATTTCGGTAGTCTTGGACGGTGTTTTTTCCTCAATTGGATCCTTATAGGCTCCAGATTTGATCATCAAATCCCTTTGGGTCTTGTCCATCTCCTCCACTTCTCCAGTAGATACATTGGTAGCCTTATAGACAACAGCGCTACCATCAAAGCCCAAATCCTTGAGCTCATTGTAAAAAGTAAGCGCCTTTTCATAGTGTCCACCATTAACGGCACTACTGGCAGCATAATAAAGATATACGGTATCCTGCGGACTAAGCTTATAACCCATATAGAGTTTATCGGCAGCAGCCTCATATTCCTTATTGTTATTGTCCTCAACGGCAGAATTGATAAGATCGGCCGTCATATTGGAAAGCTTCTCTTGGGCTTCTGCCCCATATTTGTTCTTACCACTTTCCTTTTCAATTTCACTTACTTTTTTTAAGGAAGAAATAGCTTCGTCAAAAGCTCCTTCAGTACCCTTCTTTGCCAAATCGGCATAGGCACTACCTTTTAAAAAATAATACTGGGCCTGCATTTTTGGATCGGCGCTGCCAATCAATGAAGATGCCGACTCCAAGGCAGATTTGGCCGCCATGGCATCGCCCGACTTCAAGGCCTTGTCGGCCGCTTTAATCTCACTTTTTTGGGAAAATCCAGCTACGGAAATCAACATAGCCCCCATTATGATAATACTTGTTCTCATTTCTATACTTATTAAATTACCTGTTAGTGTTTAAATGTTATTCTTTTGTTTCTGCACTATCATTATCAAGAGCCGTGCCATCCTCTTCTTTTGCTTCAACATCCATTGTGCTTATGTCATCAATATCGTCCTCTTCCTTCATCACCTTGGCCACTGCCGCAATGGAATCCTTACCTTTAATATTGATAAGTTTAACACCTTGTGTTGCCCTACCCATTACCCTTAGATCCTCGACACTCATTCTAATGGCGATACCGGATTTGTTGATGATCATTAAATCATCCGAATCCGAAACGTTTTTAATGGCCACAAGACCTCCGGTCTTTTCGGTAATGGATATAGTTTTCACCCCTTTACCTCCTCTATTGGTAACCCTATAATCATCTATACTGGAACGTTTTCCATAACCTTTTTCAGAAACAACCAATATTTCTTCTTCAAAATTATGCACACTTACCATACCAATTACCTCGTCATTGTCATCCGCCAAGGTTATTCCACGTACACCAGAGGCATTTCTACCCATAGGTCTGGTCTTAACCTCTTCAAATCTAATGGCCTTACCAGATTTTAAGCCTAGGAAAATCTGACTGGATCCCGTGGTAAGTTTAGCTTCCAGCAACTCGTCATCTTCCCTAATACTTATGGCATTGATACCGTTTTGTCTAGGCCTTGAATACTGCTCCAATGAAGTCTTTTTTACAACTCCCTTCTTGGTGGCCATGATTACGAAATGACTATTTACGTATTCCTCATCCTTAAGGTCCTGGGTACAGATAAAGGCCTTCACCATATCGTCATTCTCAATATTGATCAAGTTCTGTATGGCCCTTCCCTTAGAGGTTTTGGTTCCTTCCGGAATTTCAAACACCCGCATCCAGAAACATTTACCCTTTTGGGTAAAGAACAACATGTACTGGTGGTTGGTCCCTACAAAAAGATGTTCCAAGAAATCTTCATTTCTGGTTGAGGATGCCTTTTGCCCTACACCTCCCCTGTGCTGTGTCTTATATTCCGTAAGAGGAGTCCTTTTAATATATCCGGCATGGGATATAGTAATCACCACCTGCTCATCAGGAATCATATCTTCCATGCTAAGGTCTCCACCGGCGAAATTAATTTCGGACCTACGGTTGTCCCCATATTTGTCCTTGATCTCCAAAAGCTCTTCCTTAATGATATCCATCCTTCTTTCTTTCCTAGCAAGGATATCCTTTAAATCGGCAATTGTTAGAATTATCTCATCGTATTCAGACCTTAGTTTGTCCTGCTCCAGTCCGGTCAACTGTCGCAAACGCATTTCTACAATGGCCTTGGCCTGAATTTCACTAAGCTTGAAGCGCTCCATTAACTTCTCCCTAGCTTCATCCGCGTTGGAAGACCCTCTTATGATAGCGATAACCTCATCTATATTGTCAGAAGCAATTATAAGTCCCTCCAAGATATGGGCCCTATCTTCCGCTTTTTTAAGCTCAAATTCTGTACGCCTAACTACTACTTCATGGCGATGCTCCACAAAATAGTGGATCATATCCTTAACGTTCAACAACTGCGGCCTTCCATTTACCAAGGCTATATTATTGACGCTAAATGAAGATTGAAGCGACGTATATTTAAACAAGGTATTGAGCACTATATTGGGAATAGCGTCCCTTTTAAGAATGTACACGATCCGCATACCACTCCTATCGGACTCATCCCTTATGGAGGAAATACCCTCAATCTTTTTTTCATTGATCAAATCGGCGGTTTTCTTAATCATATCCGCCTTATTGATCTGGTAGGGAATTTCAGTTACCACGATACATTCGCGCCCCTGTACCTCTTCAAAACTGGCCTTGGCCCTCATTACAACGCGGCCTCGCCCGGTATGAAAAGCTTCCTTAACCCCGTCATAACCGTAAATAACACCTCCCGTTGGAAAGTCTGGTGCTTTAATGTGGGTGATCAATTCATCTACCTCAATATCATTGTTATCTATAAAGGCCACAGTACCATCCACTACCTCGGATAAGTTATGGGGGGGCATATTGGTAGCCATACCCACAGCAATACCGGAAGCCCCATTGATCAACAAATTGGGTATCCTGGTAGGAAGAACCGTTGGCTCTTTTAAGGAATCATCAAAGTTCAACTGATGATCTACGGTATCTTTCTCGATATCGATCAACATATCATCAGCTATCTTTCGCATACGCGCCTCTGTATAACGCATAGCTGCAGGACTATCACCATCTATGGAACCAAAGTTACCCTGACCGTCGACCAGCATATAACGCAAACTCCACTCCTGGGCCATACGCACCATAGAATCATAAACGGAGGTATCACCATGTGGGTGATACTTACCCAAAACTTCCCCGACAATACGAGCCGACTTCTTATGGGCGCTAGTAGATCTAACCCCTAATTCGTGCATTCCGAACAAAACCCTTCTATGTACAGGCTTTAAACCATCCCTTACATCTGGCAGGGCACGTGACACAATGACCGACATTGAATAATCAATGTAGGCA
>CAXAVP010000196.1:0-8283 GCA_963972175.1 uncultured Arenibacter sp. | reverse complement strand
TATTTGGTAACTATACTTTTTAAGCCAGACCTACTGTATACAGACACCTTAATGGTGTTGTTGTTGGCCTTGCCAATCCTGCTCCTTTTTGTTCTGGGGAAATTGGGAAAGATATAGGAGCTACCAATAGAATGTAAAAAAAATCCCGTAAGCATATTACGGGATTTTTTATATATGATTTTTTAGGCCTTCTATTGTAAAAGCTCGGCAATTTTAGATTCCAATTCAGGGCCTCTAAGGTTTTTTGCAACAATTACCCCATTTTCATCCAAGATGAAGGTGGCGGGAATAGCTTCTATATTGTACAATTTGGCCACGGCATCATTAAAATAGTCCAAGTTGGAAATATGGTTCCAGCTAAGATTATCGTCGGCTATCGCTTTTTTCCAATCTTCTGCTTTACGGTCCAAGGACACGCCTATAATGTTCAAGCCTTTGGAGTGGTACTTATTATAAATCTTCACAACGTTGGGGTTTTCTACCCTACAAGGCTTGCACCAGGCGGCCCAGAAATCAATAATAGTAACTTTTCCCATGGCATCCTTAAGGGATAATTCTTTTCCTTCAGGGGTAGGTCCCGAAAAATTGGGAGCAGTGGCGCCTATTGCCGTACTCTTATTTTTCTCTTCCTTTGCTTTGGCGGCTTCCAAACCTTTTACGATGTTTTTGGCCGGTTGGGTTTCTTTGATTTCCTCAGACAGACCATCGTACATTTCTTTGGCCTCCCCGCTTGGCAGTACTCCGGCATTTAGGGCTTTTTCTATCAATAGCGCAGAGATGAGTCCGTTTGGATTGTTCTTAATAAAATCCAATTCAAAATTTTTGTATTCTTCCTGTAGTTCGGCAAACTCGTCACGCAAGGAATTAATAGTAGCTTCATCGCCGCCCATGGTAGCCTGTTGCATATCTTTTTGAATGGAAACGGCCTGGTCTGACAGCTCCCTGGATTGGTCCAGATACTTAAAAAAGATATCGTTCTGTTGGGTTCCTTTAACCTTGGCAAAATGTAGACTGTCCTTTTGGGCAGTAAGTTCAATCTCACCCTTTTCCGCTACTACCGGGGTATAACCCTGAACCTTGTCTATAAACACATATATCAGTTCTGGTGCATCTACAGCTCCGCTCACGGTAAATTTACCGTTTTCAACAGTGGTAGTATCTATATCTACAGGCTGATTGTTTTTATCGATCTTTCTGATAAATATTTGGGTACCGTTTTCCACATCGCCCGTCAAAGATCCGTTTAATACGTATCCTTCGGGTTTACTATTGCAGGATAATAGGCCCGCAATCACGGTAAGGGATAATAGAATTTTCTTCATTGCTTGTTTTCTTTTAATTGGCGCAAATGTACTTATATATAGGTAATAAAAAAAGTCATTAATGCTACGGGAGCATTAATGACCATTATTAAAAGTTTTATGGGGTAGGTTTTAAAATTGGTAGCGTATCCCCAGGGCAATGTCAAAATCGAAATTGTCCGAGAAATTTTTGTAGCCCACAACACCTATTTCCGGCCTAAAATCCAGAGAAATAAGAAGCGGGATATCAAAGTTATATTCTATACCTATATCCCCGGCCGCCAAAACAAAGAGCCCGCCATCCGGGGTGTAGGACTGGTTCTGGCTGTTTGGTCTAGAAGCAAAGTCTACACTTCCAATACCGGCACCGGCTCCGTAATACCAATTAAAATTTCCGTCCAAAGGCAAGACCCATTGGTATAATGCCGTTAATTTAAAGGCGTCAAAATACCTACTGTCACGCCATCCAAGGTTGGCTTCCAATCGGTTGTCCCGATCCAAGGATTTTTGATAGGAGATTTCAGCTCCAAATCCATCACTGTCCCCCAGCCTTAGCCCTAGGGCATGATCGGAGATTTCTTGGGCGCTCATAGAGAACCAAGAACAACACAGTAACAATGCAAATAATTTAAAAATTTTCATAAGGGTTCTAAATTTAATTAAAGTAAAAAATATAAATTCATTATTAATCTGAAACAATAAAACTTAATTTAGTGCCCAAAATTGTTTTGAGTTGGATAAAAATATGCTAAATAAATTAAAGCAGGATTTAGAAGGGGAATTGTTTACGGACAAATTAATGACAACCCTATATGCAACAGATGCATCGGTATATAGAAAAATGCCCTTGGCGGTAGCCTATCCCAAGACGGAATCGGACATTCAGAAATTGATTCTTTTCGCTAGGGACAACAAGGTCGGATTAATCCCACGTACGGCAGGGACCTCGCTTGCAGGACAGTGTGTAGGGGATGGCATTGTGGTAGATGTGTCCAAGAACTTTACAAAAATATTGTCTGTAGATGAAGAAAAGAAGCAAGTTACCGTTCAGCCGGGTGTAATACGGGACGAATTAAATCAGTACCTTGAACCATATGGTCTGTTTTTTGGTCCCAACACCTCTACCTCCAACCGTTGTATGATTGGTGGCATGGTTGGGAACAATTCTTCAGGGACCACTTCCATACAATACGGGGTAACCAGGGATACGGTGGTTTCCTTAAAAACCTTCCTATCTGACGGGAGCAAAGTAGAATTTAAAACCCTCTCCTTGAACGAGTTTTTGGGGAAAATGGCCTTGGATAGTTTTGAAGGGGAGATTTACAGTAACATTCATAAAGAGTTAAGCAACAAAGAGATTCAGCAGGAGATTGTCAAGGAATTTCCAAAGCCACAAATTCATAGGCGTAATACCGGTTACGCTGTGGATGAATTGTTGAACAACAGTGTTTTTGGCGATGGGGACCAGGGTATTAACCTTTGTAAACTATTGAGTGGTAGTGAAGGAACCTTGGCTTTTACAACCGAAATAGTGCTTCAGTTGACCCAAGTGCCCCCAAAACGGTCCGCTATGGTAGTGACCCATTACAAGACTTTGGAAGACTGTTTGATGGATGTAGCGCCATTAATGGCCAATAGTCTGCATACCTGTGAGATGATGGACAAGGTAATATTGGATTGTACCAAGAACAACCGCACTCAATTGGCCAATAGGTTTTTTGTGGAGGGCGATCCTGAAGCCCTGCTAATGTTGGAGGTAAAATCGGATACCGAGGAAGATCTGGCACTCCAATTGGAAAAATTGTTAGATACCGTTAAGGCTTCCGGCCTTAGCTATGCCAGCCCTATTTTAAAGGACGGGGATGTAAATAAGGCCATTGAACTACGCAAGGCCGGATTGGGACTTTTAGGTAATATTGTGGGCGATAGAAAAGCAGTAGCCTGTATAGAGGATACCGCGGTAGCCTTGGAGGATTTAAAGGACTTTATAGGTGAATTTTCGCAAATCATGAAAGGCTACGGTCAGGATGCGGTGTATTATGCCCATGCGGGAGCAGGGGAGCTGCATTTAAGGCCCATACTAAATTTAAAGAAATCGGCCGATGTAGGTTTGTTCCGGGATATAACCACGGACGTAGCCAAACTTACCAAAAAGTACAACGGCTCTTTTAGTGGGGAACATGGGGATGGTATTGTAAGGGCAGAATTTATTCCTTTAATGATAGGGGAGAAAAATTATGAGCTCTTAAAACGTATAAAAAGTTACTTTGACCCACATAATATTTTCAATCCTGGGAAAATTGTAGATGCCTTTCCCATGGATGAATCCCTGCGCTATGAAGTGGATAGGGAGGAGCCAGAGATAGCTACGATGATGGATTTTTCGGATAGTGAAGGTATATTAAAGGCGGCCGAAAAATGCAACGGCAGTGGCGACTGTAGAAAAACCCACCAGGTTTCCGGAGCCATGTGTCCCAGTTACCACGCTACCAAGAATGAAAAGGATACCACACGTGGACGTGCCAATACCTTGCGCGAATTTTTGACTTCTTCGGAAAAACCCAACAAATTCAACAATAAAGAGCTAAAAGAGGTCTTTGACCTTTGTTTAAGTTGTAAGGCCTGTTCCAGTGAATGTCCCAGCAACGTGGATGTGGCAACCTTGAAAGCCGAATTCTTGTACCAATACCAAGAAGAAAACGGCTATCCATTAAGAGGCAAACTTTTTGCTTATAACACCAAGTTGAACCGTCTTGGAAGTAAAATGGCGGGGATAACCAATGCGGTATACGATTCCAAAACTTTAGGAGGATTGATCAAAAGATCCGCTGGGGTGGCATCAGAAAGAAGCCTACCTAAAGTGTTTAAGGTAGATTTTGATAAAGAGTTGCAGAAGGCTAAGAGTAAGTCTGATAAGACCAAATCAAAATTGGTGTTGTATATTGATGAGTTTACCAATTATTTGGATGTGGAATTGGGCAGGGATGCCATTGAGGTATTAACAAGATTGGGGTATGAAGTGGAGTTATTTTATGGTGAAAGCGGTAGGACCTATATCTCCAAAGGCTTTTTAAAGCAGGCGAAGAAGCTGGCGGCGAAGAACTTGGAGCAACTTAGTGTTTTTACTGATAAAGGCCTTCCTATTTTAGGTTTAGAACCTTCTGCCATTTTAAGTTTTAGGGATGAATACAAGCGTTTTGGATTGGACAAGGGCAAGATGGATGACGTAGCGGCCAATTCTTTCTTAATAGAGGAGTTTTTGGCCAAGGAAATACAGTTGGGGCATATAACGGCCGACCAATTTACCACAGAGGCCAAAACGGTAAAGATACATACCCATTGTCACCAAAAATCCATATCAAACCAAAAGGTAACCTTTGACGTGCTTAATTTGCCACAAAACTATAGTGTTTCCATCATTAGTTCAGGATGCTGCGGTATGGCTGGCTCCTTCGGATATGAAAAGGAGCATTATGAAGTGAGCATGCAAGTAGGGGAGTTAAAGTTATTTCCAGCAGTGAGAAAGGCGGCCCCCGATGTGATCATCGCAGCCAATGGGACTAGCTGTAGGCATCAGATTTATGACGGAACCAAGAGAAAGGCCCTTCACCCTATCACAGTACTAAAAGAAGCCTTACTGTAAAAAAAAAGGGTTATGTTCACGGGAACATTAGCTAAACATCTTTTTGCACAATACTTATATATAATAACAAGGTTTTGTGCAAAGGGCTGCTTTTAGAGGATGAAAAGGTAATTAAAAACTACATTTTGATTCCATAGGTACGTTTATATTTTTTCTTTTTTGGTTGATTTTGTTTGGGGAACCATTTGGATGGATGCCGCTGCCATTAAATCTTGCAGATTCATACTTTTAAGTTCCTCATCAACGTAAAAAGGGGAGAGCTTATCAGAACTGTATCGATAAATTTTCCAACGTTTAAAGGTGTACTCCAAGGCTGTGAGGTTTTCTACCCAGTCCCCGGAATTGAGATAGGTGCATTTCCCTAGTTCGTTTTCATATATATCTTTGTTGGGCTGATGGATATGGCCGCAAATAACATAATCATAATTGTTTTCAATAGCCAATTCCTTGGCGGCCTGCTCAAAATTTTTGATAAATTTTCGGGCCCCGGTAACATTGTGTTTTATTTTTTTTGCAAGGGAATATTTTTCGCGCCCCAGTTTAAACAAAACGGAATTGGTAATTTTATTGACTAGTAGTAATAGGTCGTAGCTGTAGGCTCCCAATTTGGCAACCCATTTGGCATTTTTAATGGTAATATCAAAGATATCACCGTGAAAGAACCAGGCCCTTTTGCCGTTCAATTCCAAGCTTAATTTATCCACTACATGGATATTGCCCAGGGAGGTGCCGCTAAACCTGCGTATTATATCATCGTGGTTGCCTGTAATGTAGTAGACCTCTGTACCGTTGGTGGCCATTCCCATTATTTTTCTCAGCACTTTTAGGTGGGTGGCAGGAAAGTATCTTTTGCTAAATTGCCCAATATCAATGATATCGCCATTCAATATGAGCGTTTTTGGTTTTATGCTATTGAGATAGGACAGTAATTCATCGGCATGGCAACTCAAGGTGCCCAAGTGTAAATCGGAAATAACGGCTATATCTAATTGTCTCTTTTTCAAAGGTGAAGTGTTTTTTCAAATTAAGCAAACCTAGTTAACCATAAGGTGAAGTGAAGATGAAATTAGAATAAGGAAATAGTTAAGTTTATATTAAGTGGCTTTAAATATGTTTTTATTCGCAATATAAAAGAGTTCAATTTTTGTATCTCTTTTTTAAGATTTACCTTTGGAGCTTTGAGTATTGGTTAGGTTGAAAACCAATACATAAACCACAACTTTTTACATACGATCATGGCAGGAAATACTTTTGGAAACCTTTTTAAACTAACTACATTTGGTGAATCGCACGGAGTAGCCATTGGTGGGGTATTGGATGGCTGCCCAGCTGGCATTACTTTGGATCTCGAAGCCATACAAGAAGAGTTAAATAGGCGTAAACCCGGGCAATCGGCCATTGTGACACAACGAAAGGAACCGGATACCGTTGAATTCTATTCCGGTATTTTTGAGGGGAAGACTACTGGTACCCCAATAGGTTTTGCCATTCACAATACCAATCAGAAATCCCGCGACTATGGTCATATAAAAGATTCGTACCGTCCATCGCATGCAGATTATGTTTATGATAAGAAGTATGGTTTTAGGGATTATCGTGGTGGAGGAAGGAGTTCTGCCCGTGAAACAGCTAGTAGGGTAGTGGCCGGGGCCATTGCCAAGCAATTTTTGGGCGGGATGAAAATTAACGCCTATGTTTCCCAGGTAGGGGAACTGTGCTTGGACAAAAGCTATCAAGAATTGGATATGTCCCTGATAGAATCCAATCCGGTGCGCTGTCCAGATACCGATACGGCTGCCAAGATGGAGGATTATATCAAAAAAATAAAAAAAGAAGGTGATACCATAGGGGGGGTAATTAGTTGTGTTATCCAAAATGTTCCTATAGGATTGGGAGAGCCTGTATTTGATAAACTTCACGCCGAACTTGGTAAGGCCATGCTCTCTATCAATGCTGTAAAGGGATTTGAGTATGGCAGTGGTTTTGAAGGGGTGAAAATGAAGGGAAGTGTCCATAATGATCAGTTTAATCCTGATGGTACAACCAAAACCAATAATAGTGGCGGTATACAAGGTGGTATAAGCAATGGTATGGATATTTACTTTAACATCGCCTTTAAGCCGGTGGCAACCGTTATTCAGGCCTATGATACCATAGATAAGGAAGGGAACAAGGTAACTACACAAGGTAAGGGAAGGCACGACCCCTGCGTAGTACCCCGAGCGGTACCTATAGTGGAAGCCATGGCTGCCTTGGTAATGGCAGATTATACCTTGCTGAATAGAATCATTAAATTATAGAAGTCTATTTTTGGTGCTTTGGGGTAGTATATAGTATCTTACCGGTTTAAATCTTTTTTTATGAAGAAAATGGAACTGCATTGGCAGATATTATTGGGTATGGTGGCAGGAGTACTTTTTGCCTTGGCAATGGTGCAATTTGAATGGGGCCCTAAGATAGTATCTGACTGGATTAAACCTTTTGGGAATATTTTTATCAATTCCCTAAAACTGATCGCCGTTCCGTTAATTCTAGCCTCCTTGATTAAAGGGGTATCCGATCTGAAGGATATTTCCAAGCTTTCCAAAATGGGGGGTAGGACCATTGGGATCTACATAGTATCCACTATAATTGCCGTAAGTATTGGGTTGACCATTGTTAACGTTGTTAAACCGGGAGCCTCTATTAGCGAGGACACCAGAAATGAACTGGTGGAAAACTATAAGGGTGATGCCGATTCCAAAATTGCCCAGGCAAACGAACAAAAGGAATCTGGCCCATTAAGGGCATTGGAAGAGTTGGTCCCAGATAATATCTTTAGTGCGGCAAGTGACAATGGAAATATGTTGCAGGTCATCTTTTTTGCTATATTCTTTGGGGTGGGATTAATCTTGATCCCTGAGGAAAAGGCTTCTCCCGTTAAGAAATTTTTTGACGGATTTAACGAAGTTATCCTAAAGCTCATAGATCTAATTATGTTGGCTGCACCATATGGGGTGTTTGCCTTATTGGCAGCTTTGGTAGTAGAGTCGCCCAGTGTAGATCTTTTTAAGGCTCTGGCATGGTATGCGGTCTGCGTGGTTATAGGCTTGGCATTAATGATATGCGTGTATATATTGTTTGTTTGGATCTTTACCAAACGCAGTCCCTCATTCTTTATCAAGGGGATTTCCCCAGCCCAATTATTGGCATTCTCCACGAGTTCCAGTGCGGCAACCTTGCCGGTAACAATGGAGCGTGTAGAAGAACATATGGGGGTTGAAGAAGAAGTGACCAGTTTTGTACTTCCCATTGGAGCCACTATAAATATGGATGGAACAAGTCTGTATCAGGCCGTGG
>CAXAVP010000195.1:0-8293 GCA_963972175.1 uncultured Arenibacter sp. | reverse complement strand
GACGAAGGGGCCAAAGTGCTTTTGGACGGCCGAAATGCCTCCATTTCAGGTTATGAGAAAGGAAACTTTTTAAACCCTACCATATTGGAAGACGTGGCCTTGGATAAGGAACTTATAGGGACCGAGATTTTTGGCCCTGTAATGAGCTTGCTATCCATGAATAATATAGACGAGGCCCTAAAATTTGTCAATAGCGGCAATTATGGCAATATGGCCTGTTTGTTCACCAGTAGTGGCGCCAATGCCAGGAGGTTTAGAAATGAGGCCGATGCCGGGAATATTGGGATCAATATAGGGGTGGCCGCACCTATGGCCCAATTCCCGTTCAGCGGTTGGAAGGACAGCTTTTTTGGAGATCTCCACGGGCAGGGAAAACACGCTATCGAATTTTTTACGCAGACCAAGGTGGTCATAGAAAGATGGCCCAACATATGGTCCAGAAAATTTTAATCTATTTAGCATGATGAAAATCGCAAATGCCCCATGCTCATGGGGTGCCTTGGAATTTGACCTGGCAGAAAAACCGGAAGAAATTGGTTTTGAACAGGTGTTGGATGAAATCAGGGAAACGGGATATATAGGAACAGAGTTGGGAGATTGGGGCTATATGCCTACAAGCCCCCAATTGCTGAAGGCTGAGCTTAACAAGAGAGAGCTGGCCTTATTGGGCGCCTTTGTACCTGTTGGCCTGGCTAATGCCCAAAACCATGAAGCGGGTGTAAATGCAGCCCTTAAAGTGGCAGAACTTATGTACAAAGCTGGGTATAAGGATGCATTTATTGTATTGGCAGATGACAACGGTACCGTTGCGGAACGCACACAAAATGCAGGAAGGATCACGGCTTCCATGGGGCTTTCGGATGATCAATGGCAGGTGTATGCAGCAGCTGCCGAAAGGATTGCCAAGGCCGTTAAGGAGGCTTATGGCCTGCGTACGGTTTTCCACCATCATTGTGCTGGCTATGTGGAAACCCCAGAGGAGGTAGATAAACTAATGGCCTTGACCAACCCCCAGTTATTAGGCTTGTGTTTGGATATGGGGCACTATGCCTTTGGAGGGGGCGACCCATTGGAGGCCCTGCAAAAATATGGGGGTAGAATATGGCATGTTCACTTCAAGGATTACAGCCCCCAGGCAGCTAAAGCATCGCGTGAAGCCAAGGGGGATTACTTTGATGCTCTTAAGCGGGGAGTATTCTGCGAATTGGGAAAGGGTACTGTTAATTTTCCGGGAGTAGTAAAACTGCTGGAGCAAATGGGATATGCGGATTGGATTGTAGTGGAACAAGACATATTACCAGGAATGGGCAACCCTAAAGTTTGCGCACAGGCCAATAGGGATTATATAAAAACCCTTGGACTTTAGTTAATAGGACTATCAGAAATCGATATTAAAGAAATATAGAACAATGACAAAAGTTAAATTCGCTGTAGCAGGATTGGGAAGGATAGGAAAGATTCACCTTAACAACCTTCTGCAAATGGACCAAGTGGAAGTGGTTGCTGTAATGGATCCCATGGAAGGCTGTCAGGAGTATGCAAGGGAAAGGAATATACCACATATCACCAGTACCTACGAGGAACTGCTGAATAGTGCCGAGTTCGATTCTGTTGTAATATGCTCCCCTACCAACACCCATGCCGATTATGTGGAAATGGCCGCAAAGGCCGGAAAGCATGTTTTTTGTGAAAAACCCTTGGATCTTTCCATGCAACGGGTCGTAGAAGTTTTAAAAGTTGTTGAAGGTGCCAAAACAAAGCTAATGTTGGGGTTCAATCGCAGGTTCGATAAAGAATTTAAAAAAGTACGGGACCTTGTTGTGGAGGGCGCCATAGGAGAGCCGCATCTGGTTAAAATTACCAGTCGCGACCCTGGGGCCCCACCAATTAGTTATATAGAAAAATCGGGGGGGCTGTTTTTGGACATGACCATTCACGATTTTGACATGGCCCGCTTTGTGGTTGGAAAGGAAGTAAAGGAGGTCTATGCCAAAGGAGCGGTACTGGTAGATGAGGCCATAGGGAAGGCAGGAGACATAGATACCGCCGTGGTTACCCTTACTTATACCGATGGAACCATGGCTGTAATAGACAATAGTAGGGAAGCGGCCTATGGGTATGATCAAAGAATAGAAGTGTTTGGCTCCAAGGGCATGGCACAGGCAGATAATAACTTCTCGGATTCCCACCGGCTATATAACGGCCAGGGAATACATGGAGCACTGCCCCTGCATTTTTTCTTGGAAAGATATGCGGAAGCGTATAAAACTGAAATGACGGACTATGTAAGGAGCCTGGTAAAGGAAGAAGCCGTGCCCGTTGACGGTAACGATGGACTGTACTCCCTGCAAATAGGATTGGCGGCCATAAAATCCCTAAATGAAAAAAGAGCGGTATGTATAGACGAAATTGAGTTGTAAACCTCTTATTATTTAAGGTTGAAAACATAGCTGTTTTAAGAAATTTTTAGTCTATATGGTCAATCATTATTAAAACCATAGAAAAGGTAATTTTCTATGGTTTTTTGATTAAATATATGGAATATATGTTCGGTTATCAAGGGGTTATTTTTTTCAATTCATTGTATATTAGTCAAGAACATAGTCCAACCAATAACCAACATAACCAATATGAGCAAAGGCGTTAAGTACAAGAAAATGGATAAATCCTATTTTGAATCCAGGGAACTAAAACGCCATGCAGGGGTCTGGTCCTTATGGGCCTTGGGGGTTGGGGCTGTTATATCAGGGCATTTCTCCGGATGGAACCTAGGCTTGGCTTCTGGGGGATGGGGCGGTATGTTTATTGCCACTTGTATAGTTGCTATTATGTATGTAGGACTTACCCAGAGTGTTGCGGAAATGTCACCCGCTTTGCCACATACCGGTGGTGCTTATTCTTTTGCCCGCTCGGCCATGGGGCCTTGGGGCGGATTTTTTACTGGGCTGGTAGAGAACTTGGAGTTTATTCTTACCCCTGCCGTCATTGTGTTTTTTCTTAGTAACTATATGCAGGGTATTTTTGGTACCTCACCGGAGGTGTTGCCTTTATGGTGGTTTGGATTTTATACCATTTTTACCATATTGAATATCGTTGGAGTGGAACTCTCCTTTCGTTTTACCGTTACACTTACTTTTTTGGCCCTGGGATGTTTGGGTGTTTTTTGGGTCTCCTCTATAGGGAACATCGATTTTACCACCTTCGCCTTGGATATAAAAGCTGGAGCCAACGGCAAGGCAGAATACCTGCAAGGTGGAGGAGGTTCGCTATTTCCAATGGGTTGGGAAGGAGCCCTCAAGGCAATGCCCTTTGCGGTATGGTTGTTCTTGGCCATAGAGCAATTGCCCTTGGCCGCAGAGGAATCGGTTGATCCCAAAAAAGATATGCCCAAGGGGCTGACCTATGGTATAATTACCTTGATTATATCGGCATTTTTAATTCTGTGGCTTAATGCCTCCATACCTTTGGGGTCCTATGCCTTATCACAGTCCGGGGAACCATTGCTGGATGGATATAAGGTACTATTTGGGGATAATATTGCCAAGCTTCTTGCTTTGGTAGCTTCCATTGGGTTGCTGGCCTCCTTTCATACTATCATTTTTGCCTTCGGAAGACAAATTTATTCCCTGTCCAGGGCAGGATATTTTCCTGTTATACTATCCCTGACCCACAGTAAGAGAAAAACACCCTATACCGCTCTTGTTCTAGGATCGCTAATTGGCTTTACCGTGTTAATGGTCACAAAATTCCTGGCAGGTGAAGCTAGTGAAGTCTTTGTGGGGGGAGCCTTATTGAACATAGCCGTTTTTAGTGCCATGCTGTCCTATATTTTGCAATGTGGATCTTTTTTAATACTAAGGAAGGATAAGCCGGAGCTAGAAAGACCCTACGTTAGCCCACTTGGGAAGCTTGGAGCTTGGACCACTATATTTCTGGCCAGTGTTATCATTTATTTTCAATTACAGGACCAGTCGTACAGAACGGCAGTATTTATATCCATAGGCTACTTGATCATTGGTTTGATCTACTTTGGACTAAAGGGCAGACATAGATTGATTCTCTCTCCAGAAGAGGAATTCGCCCTTGAGCATGAAGCAGAAAAAGCTTTGGTTAAAAACTGAAATTTATACTCTTTGATCCTTCAGAAGCATTATTTTTAGGGAAGCTGTTTTTTTAGATATGGGATGAATCTTTTTTATCAAATTGAATATAAGGCAAATAACCAATAACCAATAAACCACATATAATGGAAGAAAAAAAATGGAACCTCAAATCGGTTACGGAATATATTACGGAACATGAAATTGAAAATATAAAGTTGGCCGTAGCTGATATGGATGGTGTTCTTCGCGGTAAATATGTAAATGCAAAAAAGTTCCTTTCTGCCTTGGACAAGGGTTTTGGATTTTGCAATGTGATATTTGGTTGGGATTCCAATGATGTGTTATATGACAAGGATTCCTTTACCGGTTGGGCCGATGGTTTTACCGATGCCGATGCAGCCATAGATACAAGTAGTATGCGGTTATTGCCCACAGAGGATTGTAAATCGGTTATTTTTCTGGTTGATTTTTCCAAGAGTGATGCGGCCGCGGTATGCCCCAGATCCCTGCTTAAAAGGACATTGGACCGCTTAGGGAACTTGGGGTATGATGCAACTGCAGCCTTTGAATTTGAGTTTTTTCTGTTTAACGAAACCCCTAAATCTATACGGGACAAGAATTATAACCAATTGGAGCCCATGACCCCTGGAAATTTTGGGTATTCTATATTGCGTAACTCTACCCATGCCAACTATTACCATGAGATAATGGGGCTGGCCCGGGAAATGGATATGCCTTTGGAGGGGCTGCATACAGAGACTGGAGCGGGTGTGTTGGAAGGTGCCCTGGAATATTCAGGAGCGTTAAGGGCGGCCGACAATGGGGCCCTGTTCAAAAATTTTATAAAAGTTTGGGCGCAACAACGTAATTTAATGGCCAGTTTTATGGCTAAATGGTCTGCAGACTACCCGGGGCAGTCTGGGCATATTCATATATCCCTGCAAAATAAGGACGGTTCCTCAGCCTTTTATGATGGGGACAAAAAGGATGGAATGTCCCATATCATGAGGTGGTTTATTGGGGGGCAACAAAAATTAATGCCAGAACTATTGGCAATGGTTGCTTCAACCTGTAATAGTTATACCCGGCTCATACCAGGGTTCTGGGCGCCAACCGATGCGTCTTGGGGAGTGGATAATAGGACTTGTGCACTACGGGCCATTCCGGGCTCCCAAAAGTCGCAAAGAGTGGAATATAGGGTGTCAGCGGCAGATATTAACCCATATTTGGCCTTGGCGGCAGCCATTGGTTCTGGATTATGGGGCATAGAAAACAAAATAGAACCTACCAAGGATGTAGTGGGAAATGCCTATGATATGGATTTTCCTGAAGAACTTCAGCTGCCAAGAACGCTGACCCAAGCGGCAGAAAAGTTTAAAAAATCGGATATCGCCAGAGATCTGTTTGGTGATAAATTTGTGGATCACTATGCCTATACCCGAATTTGGGAAGACCAACAACAACTGGCAGCGATAACCGATTGGCAATTAAAACGTTATTTTGAAATAATATAGATAATAATGATAAAAACCATTTCACCAATAGACGGTTCCATTTATTACAGTGCAGCGGAACATGGTCCCAAGGACATAGATCAGGCATTAATAATGGCAAAGTCGGCCTTTACCACTTGGTCTAGCCTAAGCATACAGGAACGTGCTACATATGTAACAGCCTTCGTTGAAGCCATTGTTCAGGAAAAAAATGATATTGCCCATGAGATTACCTGGCAAATGGGTAGACCTTTAAGTCAGTCCCCGGGAGAGATTGCTGGTTTTGCAGACCGTGCCCATTATATGATCGGTATAGCCGAAGAAGCCCTTAAGGGCCAATTTGTAGCCAAGGAAAGCCATGACAAGAGGTGGGTAGAACGTGTGCCCATTGGCGTTGTTGGTGTGCTAAGCCCTTGGAACTACCCCTTTTTAACATCTGTAAATGCTATTGTTCCGGCTTTAATGGCGGGAAATGTAGTGGTTTTAAAGCATTCGTTTCAGACGCCCTTGGTGGCGGAACGTTATGCCAAGGCAGCTATTAAAGCCGGATTGCCCAAGGGAGTTTTTCAGATACTACACTTGGATCATAAAAATACAGCCCAATTGATATCAGATGCCCGTATGGACGGGGTATTTTTTACAGGATCGGTACAAGGCGGAATTGCGGTCCAAAATTCATTGACCAATAAATTTATACCCTGTGGCCTGGAATTGGGAGGAAAGGATCCGGCCTATGTCATGGCCAACGCCAATTTGGAAAAGAGTATAGAAGGTTTAGTGGATGGTGCCTTTTTTAACAGCGGGCAATCCTGTTGTGGCATTGAAAGAATCTATGTGCACGAATCCATATATGATAAGTTTGTAGACGGATTTGTGGAAACAACTAAGCAATATCAATTGGGAAACCCCTTGGATGCAGGGACCAATTTAGGCCCAATGGTGAAGACCGATGCGGCCAATTACGTTAGAAAACAAATTGGGGAGGCCTTGGGCAAGGGTGCAAAATCCTTGGTTGCGGAAAGTTTGTTCAAGGCCTGCAAGAAAGAAACGCCCTATCTGTCCCCGCACGTATTGGTAGACGTAGACCATAGTATGGAAGTTATGACACAGGAGAGTTTTGGACCTGTTGTAGGGATTATGAAGGTGGCCAATGATGCGGAGGCCATTGCTTTGATGAACGACTCACAATATGGGTTAACCGCTTCTTTATGGACTGATGATATGGACCGGGCTACTGTGTTGGCAAGGCAGATTGAAACGGGAACCGTATTTATGAATCGCTGTGATTACTTAGACCCTGCCTTGGCATGGACCGGGGTAAAGAATTCTGGAAAAGGTGTTACCCTGTCCAAAATAGGTTACGAACATGTAAGCAGGGTAAAGTCCTTTAATTTTAGAAAAGGGGACTAGGAAGTTATAATTGGATTTACTGAATTTTTAAAAAAAAGAACTAATGCTATTGGGAAATACAAATTGGAATTATCCAACCACAGTTTGGTTTGGAAATGGTAGAATTAATGAGTTGGTAAAGGCATGTAGGGAGTTGGGTATCAAGAACCCGCTGTTTGTAACCGATGAAGGTCTTGTGAAGTTGGATATTGTTGAAAAAACCTTAGATGTTTTAAGTAAAGAACAGCTTACGTTTACGGTTTATAGCGATGTGCAGGGGAATCCTACCGGAGACAATGTAGAAAACGGAGTAAAGCATTTTAATGAAAACAAACACGATGGGGTAATAGCCTTTGGAGGGGGGTCTGCCATTGATGCTGCCAAGACCATTGCCTTTATGTCCGGGCAAAGCAAGTCGCTTTGGGATTTTGAAGATGTGGGAGATAATTGGACGCATGCCAAGCTAGCGGGAATTGCACCAATAATCGCTATCCCTACTACGGCCGGGACAGGATCTGAGGTAGGTAGGGCATCGGTGATATTGGATGAAAATGTACAGAGTAAAAAAATCATTTTTCACCCTAAAATGCTACCGCGCATAGTAATATTGGACCCTGAATTGACCATAGGGTTGCCTCCAAATATTACGGCATGGACCGGGCTTGATGCCATGGTGCACGCCATTGAGGCATACTGTGCCCCAGGCTACCATCCCATGGCCGAAGGTATAGCTATTGAAGCCATCCGGATTATAACGAAATACTTACCCGTTGCAGTGAAGGACGGAAAAAATTTGGAAGCAAGGGGACAGATGTTGGTTGCGGCTGCCATGGGAGCTACTGCCTTTCAAAAGGGGCTGGGATCCGTGCATTCCGTAGCCCATCAATTGGGAGCCATGTATAACAAACAGCACGGATTGTTGAATGCCATTATTCTGCCCTACGCCTTACATCAAAATAAATCCGCCATAGAAGAAAGAATGGTGCATTTAAGTACTGTATTGGGACTTAAAGATCAAGGCACGGATGCGGTGATAGCATATACCCTGGCCTTGCGTAAGGAACTGGCCATTCCCCATACCCTCAAGGAAATTGGTATTACCGAAGAAAGGGCAGCGGAAATTGGCAAAATGGCCTTTAAGGACCCCTCAACACCATCCAATGCCAAACCTGTAAATGCCAAGGATTTGGAGCAACTTTTGAAAGCTGCGGTGAATGGGGATATAAAGGAACTGTAAGCGTGAAGTTATTAATAGTAGAAGGCAACAATCAACAAACACGTCAGCTAAGGGGTGAATTCGGCATACAA
>CAXAVP010000194.1:0-8302 GCA_963972175.1 uncultured Arenibacter sp. | reverse complement strand
CAAAGGAGACCACCATGGTCCTTGGCGCCTCTTCCACTCCCGTCCATTGCTGGCGAAAGCTGGAAGTAATGGCCGTCTCGCCCCCTGGGGAGACATAGGCCGGGTTATAGGCATTCATATGGTAGCGGTAATTGGTCAATAGCCCTTCCTGTTGGGCACTAACAGCTCCAAAGATGAGAAAAAGTGCCATGGATACTATGTTCTTTATATTCTGCATGGTATTTTATTATATTTCTTATGTATTGTGATTATTGCTTGGCCAAAAACAGCCATCCGTCCATATCAATCTTACCATCGCCTTCAAGGTCTATTTGATAGAAATAGGATCCTCCGTCCGGAAGTTTACTGCTAAAGCCCTTATAGTTGCCGGACCAATCGTTCTGGTAGTTCTTGGCAGAGAATACCTCCTTGCCCCAGTTGTTGAATACCCGTACTATGGAGTTGGGATAGTTTTCTATGTTATAGATGGTCCAGGTATCGTTTACCCCATCGCCATTGGGCGTAAAGGCTTGGGAAACGTTCAGCTCTATGGTATCACAAGCATCCCCAAGACCATCACCGTCCCTGTCTTCCTGACCGGGATTGGCTACTGTAGGACAGTTATCCAAGGAATCCTGGACTCCATCACCATCGGCATCCTTTTGTACCTCGGCACAGCCGTTGGCATCCACTGCCAAACCAGACGGGGTGTTGGGGCATTCGTCCTCACTATCGGCAACACCATCGGCATCGCTATCTTTTTGGGAAGGGGTACAACCATTGGCATCCACGGCCTCGTCTTCAGGGGAATCCGGACATAGGTCATCGGCATCGTTTACCCCGTCAAAATCACTGTCCTTCTGGCTATCGGAACAACCTTCGGCATCCACAGCTTCCCCGGTGAGGGTATTGGGACAAAGGTCCATATCGTTGACAATCCCATCACCATCAGCATCCTTTTGGGAATCCGAACATCCGCTGGCATCCGCAATTTCACCTGTAGGTGTATTGGCGCAGCTATCCAAATCATCCCGTACACCATCCGTATCCGTATCTACTCCTATAGTAGGTACATTAACTTCTTGCGACCTATTCCCTAGCTCGTCCTGAGCAATAACCACAAAATTGTTGGGGCCAGTAATGGACAAGGAGACTGTTGTAGACCATGTCATGACAGTATTCATACCAACGGTGGTACTGGCCAAAATCGTACTATTGTCGGCCACCCCATCATTATCTATATCCGCATAGACCAAAATGCTTACCCCATGCTCATTATGGGTACCGCTGAGCTCATAGATAGCGCTAGGGTGTAAAAGGGATTCTGCTGGGTTTAGTACAACTGGAAGCTCTGGGGCTGTGGTATCTAAAAGTAGGCCATGCTCGGTAGTCGTAGAGGTATTTCCAGAAGCATCGGTAGCAGCAATACTAACCTTATAGTTACCGTCTACCCAGTTTGGCACTACTGCATTATCATCAGCGGTAGCGGTATCCACACTCCATTCCCCTTGAGCACCTACATTAAGTGTATATTCTATAATATTGAAGCCGTCGTTAAAACTTACCAACACAGAACTATTTATCTCCGCAGTACCGCTAAGAACCGGTACCAGAGTATTTTGCTGGGGCTCTGAATTCACAATAGGTGCATCAGGTGCCACCTTGTCTACCACCTCAATATTAAAGGTGCTCAAAGAGGCCGTTGCGTTGGCGGCATCGCCAACACTTATCTCAATAGCTGTATAATCTCCAAGGTCCGTATATTGAGGGGTACCAGAGAGCATTCCTGTTGCTGTATCAAAACTGGCCCAAGAAGGTTGGTTCGTAATATTGAAGGTCAACACATCACCTTGATCCATATCCTCAGCTGATGGAGTAAAACTATACTCCTCACCATATTGTACCTCTGTATGGGGAATACCGGTAATGGTAGGCGCATCATTTACATTGGTTACCGTAATGGTAAAGCATTGTTCCGTGATTTTGTCACCGTCCGTAGCGGTTAAACATACAGGATGATCGCCCACATCCTCGTTACTGGGAGTACCGCTCAATACGGCAGAGACTTGCAACTTGGCCACTTTACCTTGGCTAGTATTACCCCATATAACCTCACCCTTATTGGTTGTTAGGATATCCCAAACTACAAATCCACTATCCGGAATTGCTGAGGAAACACTAAGGTCGGCCGATAATTTGAACAGGCCGGAACCCATGGTGCCATAATAAATATTATTTGAGGCATCTAGTTGAATACCCGTAGGACCATGGCCTAAACTTACTATGTTGCTGGTAAGCACGCCGTTTTCAAATTTTGATAACGAATTGCTATAATAATTGGCAATAAATAAGGCCCCTTCAGAATTAAACGCTATCCCATAAGGGAAATCCGTACCGGTCACATAATCGGAGACAGTGCTATTGGAGAGATTAATTTGTACTATCTTATTGGTACCGAAGAGCGATACGTACAACGAATTATCTTTGGCTACCATATATTGTGGCCCTCCATAAAGACCCGTTGTTACAAAATCCTGTTCCCCACCAGCTGGGTTGTTCATATCTACCTTGGTAATCTTTTCCAAGCTAGAGTAAGCGATATACATATCATCCCCAACAATCACAATGCTTTTCTTTCCGCTACTTGTAACCGCAGCAAAGGCTGTGGTAGTACCATCGGGAGTAATTTTATAGATATGGCCATCATTCAATTCCGCTGCATATACATTGCCTTCGGCGTCTATGGCCACCCCTCCAGGGTTAGTTATAGTGCCCCCCAGCTGCTCAGGGGTACTACTGCCGGATGTAAAACCAAGCCAGGAAGGCAGCGTGGTACCCCCTTTTACCGATAGGGTTATGGCATCCCCATTGGCATCCACAGTTCCAATGGCATAGCTGTAGACCACTTCTTCCGTAGCCTCTACTACCGGGACAGTAGTAAAGTCAGGGGCATGCTGCACCTTCACCTCAATATTGAAGGCATCCAAGGAGGCGGTTGCGTTGACGGCATCGCTAACACTGATTACTATACCGGTATAATCGCCCTCATCATTCACGCCTGGGGTGCCGGAAAGCACTCCCGTTGCCGTATCAAAACTGGCCCAGGAAGGCTGGTTGGTAATACTGAACGTAAGCACATCGCCTTGGTCCACATCCTCGGCCACGGGGTCAAAGCTATATTCTGACCCTGCATATAAAGAGGTCGTAGGGGTACCCGTTATGGCGGGTGCATCATTTACATTGGCCACCGTTATAGTAAAGCACTGTTCCACTGTATCCGTACCGTCCGTGGCAGTTAAACACACCTGGTGATCACCCACATCATCGTTGGTTGGAGTGCCACTTAGTACCGCCCCGGTCTGCAGCTTAACCACCCTGTTATAATTAGAAATACCCCAGATCAAAGCACCACTATCCGCCATGGACATGCTCCATACCTGTCCAGAAGTAGAAATATCCGTGGTGGTGGACAGATCAGCAGCTATTTTTTTTACTCCATATCCCAGGGTACTAACATAAATATTGTCCTCGGCATCCAATTTAACATCCGTAGGAGCGCCTATACTAATAATATTATTAGTCAGCACCCCGTTTTCATATTTGGATAAATATCCATTTCCATTTAAGTTTGAAATAAATAATGCTCCCTCGGAATCGAACCCCAAACCAAATGGCCACTGCGTCCCGGTAACATAGTCCGTAACACTGGCATTGGACAGGTCTATTCTACTGATTTTATGTGCATCATATTCCGCCACATATAGAAATCCATCCTTTTCTACCATGGATATTGGAGCTTCAATTGAGGTGATATAATCCACCGCTCCAGCTGCCGGATCAGTCAGATCCAATTTAGTAATTACATCCATACCAACATCTGAAATATACAGGTCATTTCCAACAACCAACATACCTAGTTTGTTGCCGGCTGAGACCGTTGCAAAGGCTGTTGTGGTACCATTAGGAGTAATTTTGTAGATGGTTGAGCCAAACCGCTCCACCACATATACATTGCCTTCGGCATCTATGGCCACCCCACCTGGGCCCGGTACAGTGTCGCCAAAATCTTCTGTGGTTACACTCCCGGAACCAAAATCTAGCCAGGAAGGCAGCGTGGTACCATCTTTAACCGATAAGGTAACCTCATCGTTGTCCACGTCCTCCGCAGAAAAAGAATAGCTATATGGCTGATCTTCCGTAGCCTCCGTTATGGCCGTGGAGGTAATGGTAGGGGCATTGTTTTGGGCCAAGAGCGTACAACCCAGAAAAAAGAGGAAAATAGTAGTAATTTGTTTCATCATAAAAAAAGGATTAAATAAGATAATTAGTTTGAGTTTTTGTAATCTTTTTCTTGTTAATTATTTTTAAACGCATTGTTACAAAAAAAATGTTGTACAATTAAACAATATGATTTATTGGGGTAAGCACTTCTTTTTCGGGAAGAGGAACCGGGAGCGAAAAAAATATATTTTTGTAAAAAACTATAATTTTTGTTGTGTAGGGCTATACGCACATTCCTTAAGGATCTGATATAAAACAAATTGTGTTCTAAGCAGTATGCCCATTTTGTGGTTAACAACAAATAGCTATTAGGTTTCTTCCGGTAAGCTTATTGGTTTTGAAGAATAAAAAAAGGGCTACAAGAGTAAGCTTACAACCGCGTCACCGCCTCGCTAAGTCTCCTAACTAAGCATAGGTAGGTTCATCTATGTGAACATACATAGTCATCTTCAACGGTCTGTCTTTTTATATGATTCCCCACCTTAAAAGCTATTCTGGGGCACCTTGCCCACCACACCCTTAAAAAACGCTTTATAAGTAGCAAAATCCTTTTCCAACTGTGAAGTTGGGTACTGAGGTTCCGAAATTTTAACCTGCTTTTTTCCGAAGTCGAACGCCACCAATACGATAGGCACTTTGGCCTCCTTGGCAATATAGTAGAAGCCCGTTTTCCATTTGGAAACCTTCTTCCGGGTCCCTTCCGGGGAAAGGGCCAATCTAAACTTATTTTTTTCCTTAAATATTTTGGCGATGGCCGTTACCGTATCCAACCTCTTGGACCTATCAATAGGCGCACCTCCCATCCATCGGAAAAACCAACCAAAAGGAGGTTTAAAAAGTGATTTCTTACCTATAAAATGAATATCCTCGTTCAAAACCCTTCGCACCAAAAGTCCCAAGAAAAAATCTACCCAGCTGGTATGCGGCACTACAATGACCACGCATTTATCCAACTGTGGAAAAGACCCAAGCAATTGCCAGCCTAGAATTTTAAAGTAAATAAATTTGGCTAGTGCCTGCATAAATCATCCAATTAAATAAACGCTAGGGAACAGCCTTCCACTGTCACCCTCTATCCTTAACTATATATTCCCATTCCAAGAATAGCCACAAAAGCCGAATTTGAGGAAAAATTATATCATTTGGTAAATAGATCTCAATTTACCAGGAGTGATCTGCTTTCGCCATTCTTTTCCCAAGGCGTTTTCCCAAAGGGGTTCCAAACTTAGGGCTACTTTGATCATCTTATCAAAATCGGCCTCCGTCAAATTTTTACATATTCCTGTGGGGAGCACAATATGATGCCTGTCTTTCATAGTATTAAATAGTGCCACCCCCTCAGGATAAAATTCCTCCAGATGCTGGAATACCAAGCAGTTCCCTATACCGTGTCTTACGCCCAATAAATAGGACAGCCCATAACTCATGGCATGGGCTACCCCTACCTGGGAATAGGCAATGCTCATCCCGCCGTGCCAGGAGGCCATCATTAATTTGTCCCTGGCATCAGCTTCCTGCAATTCTTCCAAATACACCTCTTTACACAGATCCAGGGCCTTCTCCCCATAACTTTGGCTAAAGGCGTTTAAAAAAGTACCGTTCAAAGATTCTATACAGTGTATATAACAATCCATACCGGTATAAAACCACTGCTCTTTGGGAACCCCCTTTGTAAGATCTGGATCCAGGAGCACTTGATCAAAAGTGGTGAAATCCGAATTTATCCCCAGCTTTTTCTCTGGGCCCAATAACACTGTGGTACGTGAAACTTCTGCCCCAGTACCACTTATTGTAGGGATACCAACGTGATATATAGATGGCTCTTTTACTAGGTCCCAGCCTTGGTATTCATAGGCTTTGCCCGGATTTGCAAGCATAATAGCTACCGCCTTGGCCAAGTCCAACAATGTTCCCCCTCCTATTCCTACAATTCCGGAAGGCAGCGCCCCATAATGGAACTTTATCTTTTCAACCAATACATCTACCTGATCTGTTTTGGGTTCCTCATTGGCGGAAATAAAAATAATCTGGTCATTGAACATCAGTGGTATTCTAGAAACCAATGGAGATTCCTCAAAAACATCATCTACCAAAAAAATAAAGGGAGCCTCTGAATGTACTCGCTTTGTCAATAAGATCTCTCCCAATTGATCAAAACAGCCCGAGCCAAAAATAACCCTGGGCACCATAGGAAAGTTCTTATAATTTGTCATAGGTTTTGGGGCAGAAATGATACTATTATTAATTTGTTCGGTATTCATGAACCTAACTTAGGTATTTTAATATATCCTTAATATTATTTAATGTAAGGTGATCGTTATTGTGCTCTTCAGGCCTTACCACCTCATGCTCCCAAGTGGTATGAAAGGGAATATGCACGGCTTGGGCACCAATATTTATTATGGGCAACACATCTGATTTTAGGGAATTCCCTATCATTAGGAACTCTCCTACTTCAATTTCCAAATGCTCCAATAGATTTTTATAGTTATCCTCTTTTTTATCACTGAGTACCTCTACATGGTGAAAGTATTTGGACAAGCCCGACTTCTCCAGCTTTCGCTCCTGATCTAACAAATCGCCTTTTGTCAATACGATCAAACGATATTTGTTCTCCAATTTTTGTAACACCTCTTCCACACCTTCCAATAGTTCCACGGGACGCGTCAACATTTCCTTACCAAGATTAAGAATCTCAGTAATAGTTCTCTGTGAAACATTGTTATTGCTCAATTGCAAGGCCGATTCTATCATGGAGAGCATAAACCCCTTAATACCATACCCATACAATTCCAGGTTCTTGATCTCCATTTTAAACAACTCCTGATCTATTTGGTTCTTTGTCTCATATTTTTCCAACAAAGAGGCAAATTTCTCCTCGGCCTCCCTAAAATAGGTTTCATTGACCCATAAGGTGTCATCGGCATCAAAACCTACTACTTTTATATTGCTAAGATCTATTTCCATTCTTTTTTGGCTTTTTCCAAATCCTCGGGAGTATCTATTTCTATACCTGTTACATTGGTTTCTACCATTTTTATCTTCTTGCCGTATTCCAGATAACGTATAGCCTCAATTTTTTCAGTAGCTTCCAATATCTGCATGGGCAACCTTTGAAAATCCATCAGGGCACTTTTTCTAAAGGCATAAATACCTTTGTGCTTATAATATGGGATATCCAATTCCCTGGATCTCGGGTATGGAATTGGTGCCCTGGAAAAGTAGAGGGCAAAATTCTGATTATCCACAATTACCTTTACCGTATTGGGATCGTTGATCTCTACCCAATCTGAAATCCTGGTCATTAGGGAAGCTAGGTCTATTTCCTTGGAAACATCGTCTTTAAATACCTCTATAACACTTGCCAAGCTCTCCCTGTCTGTAAAGGGCTCATCGCCCTGTACATTTACGATGATATCCACATCCATGGATTCAACCGCCTCTGCAATACGATCGCTTCCGCATTCATGCTCTTTTTTACTCATGATGGCCTTACCTCCTATTTTGGAAATGGTATCATAGATAACCGTACTATCGGTCACCACATATACATCATCAAACAGCCCCGTATTCACTGACGCTTCATAGGTTCTTTGAATTACGGGCTTCCCTTGCAGATCTTGCATTAATTTGCCAGGGAATCTAGAGGCCGCATAACGAGCCGGTATCATTGCAATAATTTTCACGTGAAAATAGTTTAAGATTAATTTGGATTAGCCCTTAGGTCTCAGTTTTCTGTAAAACCTAAAGATGAAGATCAAAATAATAAGCACCAAAACCGCGGCCAATGCAGGCGCAAAAATGGATGCCGTAGAGACCACTACAGCAGTGGTTGTTTCCACTAGGCCCAATACGGGATTGACCAGTCCGCCCGTACTGGCTGTTGAAGCCAATCTACCGGTTGCCGAGGCGCCCTTTATTGCCGTAGCGGTGCCTCCACCGGCTATAATGGCCAAGCTCCAGGTGACCAATGGGTCTAAATTAGCCACCGTAGAAACCATAACGGCGGTTCCTGCCAGGGTTGCCAAAGGTATAGCTACGC
>CAXAVP010000193.1:0-8304 GCA_963972175.1 uncultured Arenibacter sp. | reverse complement strand
CCAAGTTGCCCCATAAGCTTAGTGAAAATTCGGGTATGGTTGCCACTAAGGATTCCTCCATTTGGTTTGTGGCCGATAAGGGCAACCCGGACATTATTTATAAAGTAAATTATGAAGGCGACCTTTTGCGGGAACTAAAGGTGAAAAATGCCAAAAATCACGATTGGGAAGATTTGGCCATGGATGAGCAACAGAACGTCTTTATTGGTGATTTTGGTAATAATAGCAATGATAGGAAAGATTTGGTCATCTATAAAATTCCGGATCCCAATGTGGAAGGTGGGGATAAGATTGAAGCTGAAAAGATAGCATTCCATTATCCTGAACAAAAAGATTTTCCTCCTAAGAAGGATAAATTGCTCTATGATGCGGAAGCATTTTTTTACTTTCAAAACTACCTGTATATCATCACTAAAAATAGGGCGCACCCTTTTACAGGGGAAGCATTCTTGTACAAGGTCCCTGCGGTAAAAGGGAACCACGCTGCCCAATTGGTAGGTTCTTTTGTGCCGCCAAAATCCAAGGTTGAGGGGCGGATAACTTCGGCCGATATCTCTCCGGACGGCAGAACCATTGTATTGTTGGGCAGGGGTACTTTGTGGGTTTTTACCAACTTTACAATGGATGACTTTTTTTTCAATAGCACTCTTAAAACAATAGACCTAGGCGTCTATTCCCAGTTGGAATCCGTTGCTTTTACAGACAATAAAACCCTATTGCTATCCGATGAGGAATCTAACAAAACCGGAAGAAACCTGTATACGCATAGGCTGGAAGACTAAAATCTAATTGTGTTTTAAAAACCAAATCCCACTCCAAAAGAAAACCGAGGGCCTTCCACACTGTTAAAGAGAGCAAACCTGGCAGTGAGTACATCGGCTCCGTTAAGGAAGAATCCCCCACCATAAGAGTTATGCCATTGGTCCGAATCCTCATTGGGATTCCATACCCTGCCGTAGTCAAAAGCGCCATATAGGCCAATTGTAACAGGTAATAGGCCTGTTTTTAGTTGTTTTATACTGTAACGTAGATCGGTGTTTTGATAATAACTGGTCTTGCCCGAAAATCGCTGGTTTCTAAATCCTCTCAAGCCATCTATCCCGCCTATGTTTGCTGCCTGGTAAAATTCGTAATCGTTCCCTAGGTTAAAATGTGCCTTCCATTTGGTGGCTAAGACCAATCGGCCACTGGGTATCAATTTATGGTCAAAAGAAAGGCTGGGGACAATATATCCAAATCCCTGCCCGCTGTTGGTGAGGCTGGTTTTGTAGCCCAGCAATAAGCTGGTGCCCATACCTATGGTAGGAAAAGCTGCGTTGTCCAAATTTTCATAGGAGTATTCAGCCTCCACTCCTAAAAAGCTATTCCTGCTTTCCTCTCCGTTTGCCTGATAAAAGGTGTTTATGAATCTATTGGTAGTTTCCTCTACTTCCAGATTTTCGTATGCCAGCCCTGTTCTAAATTTGGCGCCTAATTGTCCTCGCCACACCAGTGATGGGGAAAGGCTTAGGTTTTGAATTTTTACCCTGTTGTAGTCCATCTCCAAGGTATCGTCAAAATTTTCGGTCTCATTACCTATACCAAAAAAGTTGACACTGAAATTTGGACTTGTAAAACGGGCAGACAACTCAAGGTTCCATTTATTAAAGACATGGGCAAATTCGCCTTTGTAGCCCAATTCAAAACCACTGGTCGCAAAATAATAGGCCGCACTGTAGCTGTGTTGTGAGGTGTAGGGATTTTGCCTAAAGCCATAATAGGTATTTGTTGTGCCAAAACCCAGCTTCATCCCGTCATCTGGATTGTACCCTATGGTAGGCAGGAATTGTTTGGTACTGTTCTTAAGCTTTAAGGGCTGATAGGTATTGGTTTCATAATCATTGACCAACCTTACCTTGGCACCACCGGTATTTTTTAAGGTGTTTTTTTTGGATTTAAAATCGTATATCCAAGTGTTTCCGGCGGTGGAGACATCGTAAATGTCGTTATTTTGTCCGCCTATCAACCTTATTTTAATCTTGTTGTTTCCCTTGCCAGAAACCTTAAATAGGTCGTCATCATCCAGTCCATAGACCCAAATTTCCTTGGTAATATCACTGGAGAATTTTTTCTGAAAGAACTTTTTTTCCTTTTGTCCCCCTATATTTCTGTAGGCCTTGATTTCTATTTCTTTATCATTTAAAGTATTTATTTCAAACCAGTCGTCCTTGTCGGTACCTTTTACAACTACAAACTTATTCAGCTCGTTAAAATATTTATCGGCATTCTTGGGCAGGTTCTTGATTCGGGATAATAGAATACTTTTTAGGTTCATTATTTTTTCATCTATAATTTCCTTGGGCATTGCAGCAAATGCCTTGTCAATAACCTCTTGGCTTAGGTTCTCCTGTATAATTTTCACCTGTGCTTCCCATTCGTCCTTGGTAGTTTGGGCCAATAATACCATATCCAAGCCATAGGCACTTTTATTGAAACCTTCCACGCTTCTTATATCCTCCTTAAATCCTTCCATCATTCTCAGGGCAGGGACAATTCTGGTTGCCACGCCCATTAATGCACCATCTCCCCATATGGAATATACCTGGTCGCGATCCCTGGGAATGGCCTTGAAAACAATTTTTCCGGTTTTTTTATCCTTTACTTCGCCCCAGCGCCATTGGTCGTCATGTCGGTCCCAGTCCCCAAGTACCATATCAAACAAACGGGTCCTTAGATATTGATCGGTATCCAAAGTGTATTTCTCGTCCTTTCTTAGCTTGTCCAGCATGTCCCAGGTGCTTTCAATTTTATTGGTATAACCAAAAGAAGCTAAGTCGCCATGCCCATCGCCTACATGTTCTTCCAACATATAAAGTTCGTCGCCAAATTCTTCGTTAAATTCCTCTAATGCAGATTGCTTAGGGATGTAATAAAGAGTAGGGTTGGTGTGGTAAAGGTCTATGGCATTGGAAAGGGTTCCTACGGTGAGAAGCCCATAAGGTAGGGCTCCGGTATAAAAATCCATTAAAAAGTCTTCTGTATAGGTATCCTTAAACTCTCCAAGGACATACTTGTCCTTGAATGCCATGGCCTGTAGGTAGACTTCTGCACTTTTCTTAACCGCCCGCATTACGTATTCCTTGCCCGTATTATCTGATAAGCGCAGCGATTTAGACTGGTTGCCCCCTCCTTTTCGGACAGGTTTTAAGCCGCCATATAGCGTGTCTAGGCGAACTGTAGGGGCAGCCACTTCTATACCGTAATATTTTCTATACCGCTCTCCCCATATAGATTTGAAGAAATTGCTTTTGTCAATTTCATCCTTGGTGTACACTGATGCCTTTACCTCCTTGGGAAAATCTTTGTCCTCAAAAACGTAATTGGGATTTCTATTGGGCGGCAATACCTCAGTGGAGAAAAGGTGTTCTGTTTCATTATTCTCGTCCACACCATAATATTTTACTGCCGAGGATCCGTCCTTGTAGACCTCCAAAATTACAAAACCCCTTCTTCCAGTGGAGAATTTAGAGCCGTTTAGTAGTCTGGTAGCTCCTTTTTTAGCCCCAGCACCACTCACTATCTGTGGGGTGTTGTTTTCCACTATATATTGTAGGGAATGTTCGTGGCCCGAGGTTAATATTACCTTTTCGGAATACTGTGCCAAGGTTACAAGTCGGTTTTTTAGCTCCAAATACCTTTTATTCTGCATGTCTTCAATAGAGGCACCACTTGTTCTTCTCAATAGATTAACAAAGGAGCCCAGAACGGGAAAGGGGAAATTAGTGCCCCTAGGGTTTAAATGTAGTTTAAGGGAGTACTGCCCTCCATGGGAACCGTAGGTAAACATTGGGTGGTGCAGGGCCAAAATGGTTGTTTTGTCACGGTTTTTCTTGATGAGGCTCTCCAATTCCTCAAAAAATGTCTCCCTATCCTTTATTTCACATTCATCGTTCATGGTAGGGTGTTTGTCCCAATTTACCAAGTACCACTCCGTATCTATGGCAATGACCACCACCTGCTCATTTATATCTATTTTTTTTAGGGGACAACCATCTTCCGGGAAAAAGACCTCCTTGCTTTTTAGTTTTTTTTGAATGTATTTCTGCTGGCGTTTCAATCCAACCAAACCCTCGTTGTACCAGTCGTGGTTACCGGGTATAAAAATGGGTTTTCCTTTGTATTGGGCCAAAGTTTTTAATTGGGCATCCAAATTGTTTTGCGCCAGTCTATATGCCGTGGTTGAGTCTTTAGGGTCTGGTAAGCCTGCTGGATATATATTATCTCCCAAAAAAATGGCAGTACTGTTTTCAGGGGCATTGGCCAAAGTGGTCCTAAAAGCTTTTAAGACCGGGTTCATTTCGTTCATGGGAGAAAGGCCGGCATCACCTATTAAGTAGAATGTATGGGATACTTCCTTGTTGGTCCGTATTTCACTTACATCTTTGTCATTTACATATTTGGAACGATATGTGGCACAATTCCAGAATAAAAACAACAATGCAATAGGTGCAAAAACTTTGTTCATAACGGTAAAATTAGAAAATATAATTTGTAATTTGGATTTTATAAATTATATGGATGTCTGACATAATTAAACTTGCGGAGGATTTTGTAACCAAATTGCTGACCACCAAATTGGATGGGAATTTTTTATATCACAATCTTCGGCATACTCAAAGAGTCGTTAAAAATACGAAAGAATTACTGGAGGCCCTTGATCTGGATGAAAAGGAAAATGAAACAATTGAATTGGCTGCTTGGTTGCACGATACGGGTTATACCGAAGGAGTTGAAGAACACGAGGTAAAAAGTAAGCGCATTGCAACTCAATTTTTAAAGGAACAACAATACGATACAGCCGGGATAAATAAGGTGGGGCAGCTTATTTTGGCAACCCAACGGTTCTATGAACCCAAAAACCTTTCCGAAGAAATAATAAAGGATGCCGACTCTTCTCATTTGGGAAGCAATAGCTATATGGAAACTTCGGAGTTATTAAGGGAAGAACTTTCCCTGCTTGGGATTGCAGAATATAGCCCTAAGGAATGGCGGAAGGAGAACATAAAAATGTTTCGGACAGAACACCATTTTTATACCGCTTATGCCAAAGAGAACTGGCAGGAAGGAAAGGATAAAAATCTAAAAAAGTTGGTGAAGACCAAGAAGAAATACAAAAAGCTCACCAAAAAGGAAGAACTCAAAGTAAAATTAAAGAATGAGAGTCCGGAAAGGGGGATACAGACCATGTTCAGGGTAACAATGCGGAACCATTTAAAACTGAGTGATATTGCAGATACCAAGGCAAATATTCTTCTTTCTGTAAATGCGATTATTATATCACTGGTCTTGGCCAATTTAATACCAAAATTGGACAACCCAAGTAATGACTATCTGATTATACCGGCGGCCATATTTGTTACCTTCAGCGTAATATCCATGATAATGTCCATTATGGCCACAAGGCCCAATGTAACCAGTGGCGAGTTTACAAAGAAAGATGTGGAGCAGAAAAAAGTAAACCTCCTATTTTTTGGTAATTTCCACAAAATGAAGCTTCAGGATTATGAATGGGCCATCCAGGAATTGATAAAAGATCAAACATATGTCTATAGTTCGCTTACCAAGGATCTTTATTTTTTAGGCCTAGTCCTCAATAGGAAATACAAACTGCTACGGTGGACCTATACCATTTTTATGATTGGGATGATATTATCTGTAATCGCTTTTTTTGTAGCCTTAAAATTTTATGGCCCCGAAAAGATTATTGAACTGCCCACCTAGGCCTTAAGCTCGTTCATAAGGTCTTCGTATGAATAGGTCTTGTCCTTGTTGTTTTCCGTTCTGTAAAGGACGGACGCCCTAATAGCCTTAAGACCAGAAATCCCTTGGAGCCCTTCCAGCTCTACAATTTCTACCTTGTCCTGAAAGTACCCTTTGGCTTTTAGGAATTTGATGTAGCGCAGGTATTCCAATTCGTCCTTCTTTTGGGAATATACTATGGCTATCTTCCCGGGTTGGGTAAGTCGCTCATTGGTACCTTTTATGTAGGACTTGTCTATCCGTTTTTTAATAATTTCATATCGGGCATTGTAGGTCCCATCTACATCAAACTTCTTTTCATCCATCCTAAACCGGATAGAAAGGGAACCATTATATACCAAAACCAAAGAAGCTACATCCAGTGGCACCTGTAGTTTTGGTTTTAGGGCGTAGTGCCTGTTTTCCATTTCGCACATTACCTGAAGCTGCCATAGCCTTAGATTGTTAAGGTATAGCCGGTCAAATTCCCGTTTTCCGGTGATGGAATCACCAATGTATAAATTATGCTCTACACCATCTGTCTTGTATCGTTCAAAATAATGGGGATACATGGCTTGGGCCTCCTCCTGTCTCTTATCTATGACCAATGCCAATTTCTCATTTATCAGTGTTACGCTTTCGTCATAATTTTTACGGTGGTCATAATAGGAGCCCGTTCCCATATCAATTTTGGACTCGTATTGCAGCAGTAATTCCCGGTACAACTTTGAAGATTTTTTAAGGTGCTCAAATACAGGATTGATTTCTTCACTTACAAAATCGAAAATAGCCTGTTCGCTATTGGTATGAAGAACTTCCTTAATGTCCTCTATATGGTTGTTTACCCTAAAAATGAGTTCTTCGTAAATGGGCAATTTATTATTTTTCCAAGCGGTTGTAAGTATGTTATTAACCTCGGAAAGTTGAATCATTAGATCGCGCTGTATAGCCATGTTTCGGGCTTGGGAAGAATCTTTAATGTCTATTTGTCCATATAGTGGATACACCTCGTTAAAGACGATTTCCCTAAAGGAAGGCTGCAAGCCCTCCTGGTCATTCAAGATAAAACGTTTGGCCTCCTCTTTAAACTTCCAATATACCGAAGGGTGTACCGACGTACATTCATTCTGGATAACGGCATCTATTAAATTTTCTTCTTCCTCCAAGGAACGCAACACCGCAGAAACAATATAGGGGATTACATCGTCCAATTTTTGGGCATTTACGCTATTAAGGTCATTGGCCTTGTCCGATACCAGTTCCAAAACACCCAATAACTGTCCTTTCTTGGCTATTGGGGCAAAAAGTGCACTTTTAAAATTTTGATCTTGTAGGCCTTTGTACGGCGCCATCCCTTCGGACAATTGATAGTGTTTGTCTACATCCGATATAACAAAATAACTATTTTGATCTATAAGCTTGCGGTACGATTCTTGGCATAGGGATTCATTACAAGTCTCAAAATTCTTGTTCTGTAAAATAAAGCTACGAATATTCGAAGCAGGTACCTTTTCAAACCGATTTTCATCTGGATTAAAAATAGAAAACCCAATTTGCATATTGGCAAGGCCAAACAATGATCTAAAGGTGTTTTCCACTCCTTTGATAAAATTGCCCCCTTTGCTCTTGTCATTGATAATCAAGTTCGATTTTATTTCCGAAATGGCATGTTCGGCCGTTACATCAAACATATTGGAAATAACAAAACCTTTACTGATAAAACTATTGGGGGGGATCTTCTGCTTCCAGATTTCCAAGTCGTCTATATTTTCCAATAGTTCATTAACATCTTCCTGTGTTATTTCCGGGGGAGTGCCGTTTGGAATAATTTCGATAAAATCGGCATTGTACAAAATACGGTAATGTCTCATTACCCCTTTTGCATCGGGGATGTCATAAAAGAGTGGCCTTTTAAAGTCCAGGTTAAATCCGTAATAGAAATTTAGGATCACCACAGCGGCCATAATGTAGGTAACCTCCTCTTCCCTATTGTTGATTGTTGGTTTAAAATTGGGGCCAGCGGCCTTCAATATGCGTTCAAAACGTTCACTGGCATTAAAAATTATATCCCTAAAGGGCAACGCAGCGGTCTTAATTTCATTTTGGGTCAATACAGCCGAAAACAAATCCTGCAATATCAAGTGGATAACCTCCTGGTATTTATCCAATAGAGCAGGGTCTGTAAACCCCTCTCTTAGCTCTGGATACGGAGCTTGGGCCTTTAGGATATGCTTGGCCTTACTGGCTAAAAATTCATCCTCGCCATGGGCCATGGCATCATAGTGGTTTAACAATTTGTTAAAGCTAATATGATAGGTAAGGGGCAATATGTTATCCAGCTGTTCCTTCATCTAATCCTTAGTCTGCAATTTGGCTGTAAAATTACAAAAGAATATGGATACTTTTATCTTTTAATTAACAATAGGCGGGCTGTCTGGCTAGGATTGTAAGGGGTTATTTTTTTTAAAAAAAACCATTAGGGAAAATGGGTTAGGGGAGCATGCTGAAAAAATAGTACCTTTTAGC
>CAXAVP010000192.1:0-8305 GCA_963972175.1 uncultured Arenibacter sp. | reverse complement strand
TAAAGGATTCCGATGTTGCCTTGACGCAGTTAGACTATATCAGCTATAAAGGGGAATTTGAAGGCTTGGAAGATCTGGAAACCGCAGAGGGCAGTGATAGAAAAAATGCCCAATTAATTGATATCAATGCCACTGAGGAAGAAGACCGATATGGCATTGTTTATAATGGAAAGATCAATATTCCTACGGCAGACGAATACACCTTTTCCATTGGATATACCGGCGGCATTAAATTCACCTTAGATGGCAAAGTGATTGCCGAGCACAATTCCACTAGTGCCCAAGGAGACATAGAAGAAACCGTAAACTTAACACCTGGCGATCATTCATTTACCCTGACCAATATAAAAAACGCTGGTTGGAGGGCACCAAGGCTAGGTCTAACAATAGCTACTTCCAACACCAACCCAAAAACCTTCCATACTTACGATTCCTACCCACCAAGTATCAGTAGGGTCTCCCCTATATTGGTGAAGGCAGAAGCCACACCTCGTTTGTTAAGGGGGTTTGTCAACTTCAAAAATGACCAAGAACGTTTATCCCACACCATTGGCGTAGGCACCCCAAAAGGCCTGAATTATGTATATGATCTGGGCACAGGAAATCTCCTAGGCATGTGGCGCGGACAGTTTGTTGATGCTACCCCTATGTGGCACAGCCGAGGCAACGGATCATTTAAACCCAATGGATCGGTACAATGGACCTTTTTAAACCAACCGTTGGCAAGCCTCATAGACCTTAACACTCCCTTCCCAAAAAGTAGTGATAAGCAAGAATTTAAAGCTGAGGGCTATTCCATAGACCCTGTAGACAAACTACCTGTCTTTAAATACACTTACAATGGTGTGGAGGTCAGTAACAAGATCTATCCCAATGACAAGAACACCCACCTGATCAATGAAATTAGTTTTTCCAGCAACGTGGCGCCTTCCGGATATTATAAAATTGCTTCGGGCAAGGCCACTAAATTGGCTGATGGATCTTTTGACATAAACGATCACCAGTTCTACATAAATGTACTTTCAGGACAAGAGCCTATTACGCGAAGGGTCAATGACGAATCCGAGCTTTTGATTCCAGTAGATGGCAGTACTATTAAATACGAAATAATTTGGTAATATAATGAAAAGCTTACACAACAATACAATCATATCGGCAAGGACATTTGTGTTTATCACATGTATCTTACTAACAGCCCTTTTAACGGCACAACAAACCGTTACTGAGGACGACTACTACAGATTAACCACTATACCTACTCCGGAAGGAATTAAGCTAGAAGGAGGAGGGGTATTATCCCTTCCCAATGGGAAATTGGCAGTATGTACCAGAAGGGGCGATGTCTGGATCATTGAAAACCCAGCTATGGCCAATGGCCTTCAGCCTACCTTTACAAAATTCGCCTCAGGATTACATGAACCCTTAGGGTTAGTGTTCCATGACCAAGCGTTATATACGGCCCAAAGAGGGGAGTTGACCAAACTAAAGGACAATAATGGCGACGGCATTGCAGACGAATATAAAACCATTTACGCCTGGCCACTTTCTACCCACTATCACGAATATTCCTTTGGCCCGATATTGGCCCCCGATAATTCGTTTTTTGTAACGGCCAATGTCGCCTTTGGAAACGAAGAATGGTGGAGAGGAGAAAGTAGAGTGCCATGGAGAGCGTGGACCATGAAGATTACAGAGGATGGAAAAATGGAACCATGGGCTACCGGGATGCGTTCCCCTGCCGGCTATGGCATGGTAGGAGACGAATTGTTCTATACGGACAACCAAGGTGACTGGGTAGGGTCCGGAGCTATTTGGCACCTTCCCAAAGGAGCCTTTACCGGGCATCCCGCCGGCCTAAGATGGACATACCATAAAGATTCCCCTATCCAATTAACAGAGGAGGAGTTTTATAGCAAAATAGACAAAAGGCAGGTCAAGAAAAACGGCCGATACGTAAAACCCGAAAATATCAGGGACGAGGAGAACCCCGATTTTGCTTATGAGCTAAAAAAATCTTTTCCCGAATTAAATTTACCGGCCGTAATATTACCGCATGGCATCTTAGGTATATCCAATTCAGAAATCAAAGTTGACAAGACCCAAGGTAAATTTGGACCTTTTAGTGGCCAATTACTGGTTGGGGATATGGGACAGAGCAAGATAATGCGAGTAGTGCTCGAAAAAGTAAAAGGGGAATACCAAGGTGTAGCCTTCGATTTCCGCACGGGCTTCCAATCTGGGGTAATGCGTATGGATTTTGACAACCAAGGAAGGCTTTTTGTTGGTGAAACCAATAGGGGCTGGGGATCTGCCGGAACCACCAATTCTGGTTTGGAATACTTAAGCTGGACAGGTAAAACGCCTTTTGAAATGAAAACCGTAAGCGCCAAACCAGATGGGTTTGAAATAGAATTCACCCTTCCCGTAGACAAGGCATCTGCCGAAGACCTGGACTCCTATTTTGGCAAAAGCTACATTTATAAATACCATGCCGCCTACGGAAGCCCACAGACCAATATTGAAGAAATAAAGGTAAAAGGGGTCAAAGTAAGTGAGGACGGAATGAAAGTAAGGGTTGTAATAGACAATCTTAGACAGTACTACGTACACGAAATAATATTGCCTGGAGTAAAAGCCAAGGGATCTGGAAATACCATCTTGCACCCAACGCTCTACTATACGCTTAACAATATTCCAGAAGGGGCCGCCATACCGGTCTCCGAACTTTCTACCAAGCGCAGCAGCCTGCTTAAGAAGGCCGTAACGGTAAAAAAAACAGCCCCTAAAAAAGCAAGTAAGACCAAAACGGTATTATCTGACGCAGAAGTGCAGCCTTTACTAATGACCAATACCTGTGTTGCCTGTCACCATAAAAACAAAAGGGTTGTAGGTCCTTCCTTTACCGAGGTTGCCAAACGAGGCTATAGCGATGAGGAAATAGTTTCCTTAATATATAACCCCCAGCCGAAAAACTGGCCGGAGTATGCCACCCCCATGGCGCCTATGCCCCATGTACCCAAGGAGGAAGCTTTAAAAATTGCTGGCTGGATCAACTCTCTAAAGTAATATTTACCCAATTTAAATAAGAAAGCGGTTCAATAGGATTTTTATCTATTGAACCGCTTTTTCTATAGAAAGGCCATAAAGCCTATTCTCTTATTAGTCCCCAAGTAATGGAACCTTCCTGAATTCCCTTTTCCAAATCGGGAAAAGGCTCTAGTAAATCTTTTGCCTCGGGCAAATTGGAATTATAACAGCATAGGGCCGCTGCCCTTTTTTCGGCCAAATTATTACTTGCCAATAGTTTTTTCATATCCTGTAAAAGACCTTGGTCCATATAGTTGCTCACAGGCCTCCAAAAATGCGGGTCTATTTCCCGTGATGCCGCCCAGCGTTCATGGGCGTAGTCCGAAATGATACGGGCCAACTCCTGGTTAGCTCTTTTGTCTACCTGCTCTATAGCAGTAAGGTCCTGCTGCATAAAGGCCGCCTTAAGGTACATTTGATTCCACTGTTGTTCGTTAAAATACAATGCCGGATAAGGATTATTCAAGGCAATGGCATCAAAAACAGTTGAAATATTTGTTCTTAAGGCTTCTACCGCCTGCGCCTTATAATTTTCAGGGTTGGGAAGCAAGACCAAAAACTTTAAAAAAGTCTCCAACTCACTTTTATCGGCAACCTCAATAATATTGGCCACCTTGGATTTAAAAAAATCCTCCTTAGCTTCCAGAACCTTGAAGAGCAAATATATTCTAGCTATTTGCTGCAAATTGGCTTGTTGTATGCCCAAGTAATCCCCTAAGCCATCACTATCCTCCGAAAAGGACAACCGGGCAGTTGTTTTGATTTTAGTAGATATAAGACTATAGGTTAGATACAGATCCTTTGTAGATTGGGTCTCCACAATGTTCTTAATTTTAGACGACAACCAAGCCTTATTTTCTTCGCTTACATTATCCTCCAAAATTTTTAACAGTTTGGAACCCACATTTTGAAACAACATATTACTATTAATTTATTTATTGTTAACCTATATTTAATGACAGCAGCGCAGCTCCGCAAGCGCTTAAAATCACCTTTGGCTACCGCACCACGCCCTAAATATAAAACTATATCATTAATATCTTATGGGGGTTTATGCTATTCTTTCTATTTTTGAAGTAGAAAGAAATACCGTTGGCCCTTTTTTCGGGTGGTCTACCCCTTAAAACGAATTGTATACGCTGATGTTGGGGGAAGGGTATTATAAAGACAAACACTATGCTAGGTTTAAAATTGCCCACAGACCCTAGATGGGTCAATATAGTAGAAAAAAATATTGACGAAATATTGACAGATCACGCCTACTGTGAACAAAAGGCGGCCAGCACTGCTATATCCTTGATTGTAAGTTTTCCAGAATACACGGAGCTCACTCAAGAAATGATAGCACTATCACGAGAGGAAATGGGCCATTTTAAGATGGTACACGACCGAATTTTAGCAAGGGGAAAAACACTTGGTAGGGATAGAAAGGACGAATATGTGGTGGCCCTATTAAAATTCTTTCCCAAAGGAGGCAATAGAACAACGCAACTGGTACACAGACTTTTGTATGCCGCTTTGATAGAAGCCCGTAGCTGCGAACGTTTTAGACTTTTATCGGAACAATTACAGGACAAGGATCTTGCAGAATTCTATCATAAATTAATGGTAAGCGAAGCAGGGCATTACACCATGTTCTTAAATTTTGCCCGTAAATATGGAGACCGACAGGAAGTAGACAAAAAATGGGATCAATTGCTAACCTATGAAGCCTCAATTATGGAAGATTTGGGCAACAAGGAAACCGTACACGGCTAAAGCACATTGGCAATATGCAGGAAACCAGCTGCATAAAACCAAACTTCTCAATTATTGGATTGGTACATAGTTTTTATAATTCCATCGGACAAGCCAATTTTGGGAACATGGATTTTCTTGGCCCCTATCCATTTTGCTGATGAAACAAATATTTGGGTTGCCGGAATAATTACATCTGCCCTATCCGGGTTGAGTCCCAGTTCAGAGATCCGCTCCTCATAGGTAAGACTGGTTAAAAAATGATATTGGGCCTTTAGCCAAATATAAGACAGGGACTCACCTTCTTTTCTCCCGGACATCTTATGCAACTTATTGATGTTGCCCCCAGAACCTATAATGGACAGATTGGCCAAACCTTTTACGTTCTTCTTTAACCAGCCCTCCAATTCTTGCCAAAGCTCCTCACTCACCATATCATTCAATAGCCTTACCGTTCCAATCTTAAAGGATTGGGAAACTTTTATTTTCCCTTCCGTAAAAACAGTGAATTCCGTACTACCGCCACCTACGTCTATATAAAGATAGGACTCCTCTTTCCGTATAAGGTTCTTTAGGTCTGTGGCAGCTATTATGGATGCCTCCCGCTCTCCGTCTATCAACTGTATCTCTATTCCGGAAGCTTCGTATAAATTGCGTATCACTTCAAGACCGTTTTGAGCCTCTCGCATGGCCGAAGTGGCACAGGCCATATATTTTTCAACACCATGCACCTCCATAAGCAGCTTAAAAGCCTTCATGGCACTTAATAAGCGTTCCTCATTGCGTTCCGAAATACCCCCGTTTTTAAAGACATCCTCTCCTAGGCGTATGGGCAACCTCACCAAAGCGCTTTTCCTAAATAGGGTTTCTTTACCCTCTTCTTCAATCACATTGTGGGTCAAAAGCCGCACGGCATTGGATCCAATATCTATTGCAGCATATTTCCTAACTTTCAATACAGGGATGGTTTATGAATTCAATTTATTCAGATAATAATCATAGGTGGCAAATTGCGACCTTACCTTAGGGTTATTGTTCTTCCTGTAGGCGTTATCCTGTTTTTCTGAAAAAACACGTGCCTTCATATTATCCCGCCATGAAATATCAAAGGTATCCAATAATTCCTGCTTCACATCCTCATCGTATATTGGCACACCAACCTCTACTCTATAATCCAAGTTTCTGGTCATCCAATCGGCAGAGGAAATATATACTTTGGAATCTCCGTCATTACCAAAAATAAATACTCGTGGATGCTCAAGAAATTTATCTACCACACTTATAGCCTCAATATTTTCACTCATCCCTTTCACTCCGGGTATCAAACAACAGACACCTCTTATTATCAGTTGGATCTTAACCCCCGCCTTACTGGCCTCATACAGCTTATCTACCATTTTATAGGAGGTAAAGCTGTTCATTTTAATTTTGATAAAGGCCTCTTTACCAGCTTTGGCATTTTGAATCTCCTTATCGATCAATTTTTTAAATACATTTTTAGTGTAGTGGGGAGATACAATAAGGTGCTTGTACTTATTGATCTTATAGGTTGTTTCAAAGAAATCGAAAACCTTGTTAAGCTCCTTTAAGATTCCATCATGGGCCGTAAACAAAGTATAATCGGTATATATACGGGCGGTTGCTTCATTAAAGTTCCCCGTACTAATAAAACCGTAGCGTTTAATATGGTTGTCCTCTTCCCGTTCTATCAGGCATATTTTACTGTGCACCTTTAGTCCACGAACACCAAAAATAAGTTTCACCCCTTCGGACTGCAATAATTCGGCATATTCAATATTGGCCTGTTCATCAAATCTGGCCTGTAATTCTATTTGTACCGTTACCTGCTTTCCATTTTTTACAGCGTTGATCAAGGAGGCGGCCACCTGTGAATTATCGGCCAATCTATACACGGTAATCTTGATGCTTCTTACTTTTGGATCCAAGGCGGCTTCCCTTAAAAACCTAATTATATAAGAGAAGGTTTGATATGGGGTATATTGTAAAAAGTCCTTTTCAGAAACCTTTTCAATAAGGCTCCCCTCCTTAGAAATGCCCTTTATGGGCAGCGGGGTTATTTTATCGTACATTAAATCATTTCTACCTAGACTGGGAAAGCCCATGTAGTCCCTTCTGTTGTGATATCTTCCTCCGGGAATAACGCTATCTGTATCCTCAATGTCCATTTTTTCCTTTAGGAAGTCCAGCGTATCCTTACCTATACTTTTGTCATAAACAAACCTAACGGGATCACTTATCTTTCGGTGCTCTACACTTGAGGATATTTTCTCAATAAAACTTTTACTGAGATCATTATCCATATCCAACTCCGCATCCCTAGTTATTTTGATCATATGGGCCGAGACGGACTCATAATCGAACATATTGAATATACTTCCCAAATTGTACCTGATCAGGTCATCCAATATGATAATATAATTCTTATCGCCCTCCTTGGGCAGTACTACAAAGCGATCTATCCCTTTGGGTATCTCTATCAGGGCATAGCGCTTTTGGGTTTCGGCCGATAGCTCACCGGGTTCTTTCTTCAATATTAATTTAACGGCCAAATAAGCCGCTGTATCCTTTAACATGGGAAAGCCCACAAGATCATTTAAAATTATGGTCATAAGGACCGGGCTAACCTTCTCAATAAAATAATTCTTGATAAAGGCACACTGGGCTTCCGTTATTTTGGATTCATTGACCAAGAAAATATTCTGGGTCTCCAACTCCTTTTCAATATCACTCAGTATTTTTAAACTTTTGGTCTGCTGCTTTATAACAATATCCGTGATTTCTTCAAGCAGATCTTTTGCCGTTTCCCCTCCCAAAACACTTTTTCCAGATCTACCGGCCTCAACTATACGCTTTACGGTAGCATATCTAACCTTGAAGAATTCATCTAAATTATTGGAAAAAATACCTAAAAATCGCAGTCGCTCTATTAAAGGAACATTTTTGTCCGCACTTTCCTGCAAGACCCTTTCATTAAAACTTAACCAACTTATTTCTCTATTTACATATTGATTTTTATTTTTAATCATTCTTTTATTTGTTTTGGAAAAAGTGTCCGCACTGTTGTTCCTTTAACTACAGTACTCCAATTGTTTGTGTCAAAATCTATTTGTACCAATCCACTTGTGGGAACGTTGTCAATATACAGGTTTCCCAAGGAATTAGCAATATGGGTAAAGGCCTCGTTATGGCCAAAAATTACTACAGTATCATTTTTATTGTCCAATTGTTTAATAAACCTGCCAACAGCCTCCCCTGAAAAATCGTACAGTTCATTGGAAAGTTCAAAATTATCCAAAGGAAAGTTTAGGGTTCTTAAAAAAATAATGGCCGTGTGCAGTGCCCTATTGGCAGGACTGGAATAGGCTGCATCCAAATGGATTGAGTTGCCCATAAAGGCCTTTACTACCTTATGTACATCCTTTATACCCTTTTCCTTTAAGGGTCTATCTTTATCAGAAAC
>CAXAVP010000191.1:0-8311 GCA_963972175.1 uncultured Arenibacter sp. | reverse complement strand
TCCAACAAATCCACCTTTTTTTCGGATGCCCATATCTATAAACCTACTGTTTTCTATTACTATTTGCTGTAAGCGAATTAATTCTGCTATGCTCAATGGTTTTTGACCTGCTTGACCAATTGCCTTTCCCCAACGCATGGCTCTATTATTTCCCGGATTTTCACCCTCTATAGTAAAAGACGCTTTCGAATCTTTTAATAATAGAAAAGATGAGGCTCTTTGCAATACATCCTTATGGATACTATTTAGCAATGTGTTTTTCTTATCTGATATATTTGCATTTATATGGGTTTCTAGCTTTTTGGTTTTAAATATTAATGGACAATAATCTCTGGTTCCAGGAAGATTATTAATAATTTTTTGTCTTACAGACTCCGTGCCAGGTATTGCATATTGCATGCTTACATCTATTAAAGGAATGTATTTACGCTTTTTTAAATCTACCTGTACATCAATTTCCTCCTGTTGCAGCCATTCATATAAAAACCATATTTTTCGGCTATATTGTCCCATAGGCTCAATATTCAGTAGGGTTTGTATGTTTTCTTTTGGTATTACATTAAAAAGGGATTTAAATACTAATAGATTTATCCCCTCATATTTAATGGCAAACACTAGTTGTCTATATAATGTTTCTTTAGGGTGGTATGAAGCTGGAAAGATCTGCCAGGCTTCTGTATTGTATCTTTTGCTTTTTTCAGTAGTTAGAGATAATGTATTTGGAAATGGAATGGGAAGTTTTAGATGTTCTATAATGGCACCATAACCCACTATCTTTCCTTTTTCCGGGGTGTTATTACCCTGAAATATGGATGTTTCAATTGATGGTATTACTATTCCCATGGTTTAAAATTTTATGAGTTATATTCAAATATAACTCATAAAACGTGCGCAATCTATAAAAAACATGCGCATTTGTGTATTCGTTAAAAAAAACGTGCGCATGTGGTTGAGTCAGAAAACGTGCGCCAACATAAAAAAACGTGCGCAAATACTAAATGTACCATAAAAACGTGCGCAACATCTATTTTAAATCAAAGCAAACTTAAAACTGGAATCTGCTTATCCGTTCTAAAAGGATAGGCAGGCAAGTCCGCACCATTCACCAGGTTAACGTCCGGTTTTCCGGTAAAGGCATATCTAACATATACTGGATTCTTAATATCCTCATTGGCCAGCACAACCGTTTCCCCAACAATTTTTGCTTGAGCCGGCTGCCATTGCAAGGATTCGTCCGCAATCCAAAACCCTCTAGGGGCTTTATGGTCTATAGTTTTTAAACCTTGGGCATGGTTAAAATGAACGGCCAACTGCGTATTGAGCTTTTCTACTTTTTTTAATGTGGGGCCTTCCGCAACAATATCCTTATCAAGGGTATGCTTTTCTGCGGCTAGTGCCAACCTAATTCCAATAGGAAGTTTATCCTTGGGATGTATGTTTTTTTCGTCCCCTAGGTCAATGGTATTGACAACAGAGGTATGGGGAAGGTCCAATACCTTCATTTGCGACTCCCGCATCCAGGCCCAAGATAGGGCGGTTGGACTTTTGGGGTCCATACTTGGTTTATTTGCCGTTCCCTTGCCATATCCCGGAAGCATTACAATAGAGAAATGCATGCTATTGTTGTTCCATTCCTTTCTAATGCGTTTTATCCATGATGTAAGGACATCGCCATATTCTTTCATTCCTATTACCCTATGGAACCAAGTGTCCTCTGTAACCTCAGGTACCCCGGAAAAGTAACGGGTATTGCGTTCCCCCTGGTACCAAACCAGCCCTCTGCATGCATAGGGAGCCAAAGGTTTCATCATGGCATTATAGAGAATATTGGGTTGCCTTCTCATAAAGATATCCTCCTTGGTAGACCGTTTTTCACCACTGGAAAGGGTGGTGTTGATTCTATTTCTAGTTTCGGTATCGGCATCCAAGTCGTTCATAATATCTTTGAAATACGGAAACTCCTCGGCCATATCCCTGGGCATCCAGGCTTCCAGGGACGAGCTGCCCCATGAGGCGTGTAATATCCCTACGGGGATATCTTCTGCTTTTTCAAGGAAGTATGCAAAGCCAAAGGCTACGGCACTGCTAGGGGGTACATCTTGCCAATTACCAATAACATTGTCTTCTTCTTGAAAAGAAACCGTTCTTTTTACCTCAAAACTTCTTAGGTTTTTTGCTGTGGGCAAGAGTGCTTTGACCTTTGGAGCGTTGGATACGGCGAATTGCATATTGGATTGCCCTGAACATATCCATACCTCACCCACTACCACATTGGAAAGTACTATTTCCGTATTTCCGCTAATGGTCATTTTTCTAGGTGTCTTGGAGCCTTTTAAAGGTTTCAATTTCACCATCCATTTCCCGTCTTTTCCAGCTTTGGTGGATCTGGTCTGGCCGGCAAATTTTACCGTTACCCTTTCCTTGGGCGCCGCAACACCCCATACCGGAACTACCATGCCACGCTGCAATACCATATTGTTCCCGAACAAATTGGACGGTTTTAATTCTTGGGAATACGCAACTACTGTGTTAAATAGTAGCACTACTAGTAAGGTTAAGAGGAACGGCTTTTTTGTCATTGTTATAAATTATCGTTTTTATTCCATACTTCCTTCGGGGGTCAAACGTATTTCTTTAAGGCTGGCACTTTTTCTATTTCCATTTACCAAGCTGACCGTTATGGTATGTTCTCCGGCTGTTTCAAATTTTAATAGCCCCATTTCATAATAGTTATAGACCTCCGATGAATTCTGCTGATTCTGTACTAGGTTTCCTTCGTCCGAGGTAATTTTCCAGACTAGGCGGCCAGAGCCTGCATAATTCAGTTCCGTTAGATAGTAGCCGGGCTCTTTTACCATTACCGTCCAGCTTACCGCTCCCTTGTCGGTCCAATCTTGGGCCTGTTTTATGTGTTTCCACTACCCAAATTTTTCCATCCACCTTTTCTCTTTGATGCTACACCCTTCAGCCGTGGCAAAATCCACAGGTAGTACAGTAGCAAAAACAGGGTCTAGACTAAGTCTTGCATCAACTTCCGGAGAACCTTCTACCTCAAGCTCAATTACGGAAATCAATTTTTCCGGTCTTTGGGCGGGAAGGCTTATAGCGGTCCAATCCCCTTCCTTGGCTGTTTTCAAAGTTAAGGACTCCCCATTTACCCAGTGCTGTGTGAAGATAATATTATTTTTTAGGCCTGGAAGCCATAATTTGCCGTCCAAAGGCCATTTCTACACACTGCTTTACAGCCCACATTGATATATCTATCCAATAATGGATGACGAAACAAAAGAGCGTCCTATTTTCAATTTCGTCTTAAATCAAGTGAATTCCGCTATGGAGAAAGGAAGCCCTGCCTGACGTTAAGTAAGCCCGACTTTCGTCCAAGAAGGCGTCCTACAGGTCGATGCCCATGCTACGGCTGGCTCATCTAAACCAAGGTACACCGTATCTTGGTTTATTGGCCCTGGTTCGATTTTTATTCATGGGCTGGCTTATTGATTTTTAAAGGTATTCATGAATTCGATTTTTTGCTGCTAAATCGAGATTAGGCGCAGCCAATACACCTCATTTGGGCGATGCAAAAAATGAACAGAACATCAATTCTGGGATAGTGCATTCCATTTATGCAACCCGTACACAACTTTTGGGAGGTCTTCAATAAAACTAGTTTAAGGGCTGCTCTAAATGTTGATTTTTTATATCTTAGAAGCTTGTAGGCAACATTAGGTCGTAGTATTCCTGTACATCCTTAAAACATTTTATAATCGCCTTAGGGCTTGTAATGGAGATGCTTTGTTGCAGTAGCTAAGCAGTCAATAGTTGATCTTTACTATCTGTGTTTGTTGATAATTTGGTTGGACCATCCCAGCCGATAAACGCTGTGAAATGAAAGCTTTTACGCGGTCAAAATACGGAGGGACAGAAATTCTCCGATTGGAGGAGGTAGAAAAGCCCAGTTTAAAAGATGGGCATATCCTGGTCAAGGTTTTTGCCAACTCGGCCAATCCCGCCGATTGGCATATTCTTAGGGGGAAGCCTTTTTTTGCACGCTTTTCTTTTGGGCTGTTCCATCCAAAAGAAAAAATCCTTGGGGCCGTCTTTGCAGGTGTTGTGGAGGAAGTGGGAATTAATGTGGACCGCTTGCGGATTGGCGACCGAGTATTTGGAGAAACACTGGGTGCCGCGTTCGCACAATATGTCTGTGTCCCGGAAAAAGTTTGTGGTATTATGCCCGATACTGCCAGTTTTCCTGAGATGGCAGGCGTACCCATTGCCGGACTAACCGCTTTACAGGCCCTTATTACACACGGACAAATCAAAGAAGGGGAATCGGTTTTGATCAATGGCGCCTCAGGAGGTGTTGGCCATTTTGCTGTTCAAATTGCAAAGGCCTATGACGCTAATGTAACTGGGGTATGTTCCAGTAGGAAGGCGGATTTTGTTAGGTCCTTAGGGGCCCATGAAGTGCTTGCCTATGACACGGTAAATATTCATAAACACAAGGAGAGGTACAGTCTGGTCATAGATACCCATGGTAATCTTACCCATAACGATTATAGGCGTATGGGAGACCGTGGGGTTATGGTAGGCTTTACTACTATGGGCCATATGATGAAGCTACTTCTAAAAAATGCGTTTAGCAAATTTTCGTTGAAACAGTTTACGGCAGAAGCCAATAGAAGGGATTTGGAGACCTTGGCATCCCTGATAGAGAGTGGGGAAGTAAAAGTTCATTTGGATAAAACCTATCCGTTTACACAAATACCAGAGGCCATAAAGTATATTGAAGCCATGTGCACCAAAGGGAAAGTGGCAATGGTTTGGGAACAACAGTAGGAGAGTTGAGCACTTTGTGAAAGCAGCCTTTTTAAGGTAGTCCCCCAAGGTGGAGTATTGTGGGTTAACAGGCCTAAGAACAGAGAAATAACCATTAAAGGATCTTGGGAAATGGAGAATGTGGATGAATATATTGAACAGCTAAAAAAGTGGAAAGAGGAAACAATCTTGCTAAGGGAAATATGTCTTGAATGCGGACTAACAGAAGATTTTAAATGGATGCACCCATGCTATACATTTCAAGACAGGAACATAGTACTCATACATGGATTTAAGGCGTATTGTGCCTTGCTCTTTCACAAAGGGGCGCTGTTGAATGACAATCACAATATTTTAGTGCAACAAACGGAAAATGTACAATCGGCAAGGCAAATAAGATTTACCAAGCCCCAAGAAATCATCACTATGAAATCGATTATAAAGGCCTATATCTTTGAGGCCATTGAAGTGGAAAAAGCGGGGCTGGAAGTGAAACTTAAGAAGACATCCCAATTTAAAATGGCAGAGGAGTTTAAGCAGGTATTGGAAAATGATCCCCAACTGCAAGCTGCATTTAAAAGTTTGACTCCCGGCCGGCAACGCGGGTTTTTGTTGTATTTTTCACAGGCCAAGCAATCTAAAACCCGTGTTTCCAGGATTAAAAAGTCCATTCCTAAAATATTGGAGGGAAAAGGGCATAATGAAAGATAGGCTTGGGCCATCTATACCAAGGACGGCTACAATAGCCTCCACTCGCGCGCTAAAGGGTTCGCTGGCAGCAGTCTGCCAATACAGTCCTTTAGACCGATAACTACCTCCTGTCATCACAATATACTGGTGGCCACATAGGCAGCTGGGGCCTAGGCTTTGTGTTGTATTATTGTCAATTTTCCTTAACTTAGAAGGGAGCAAACAAACCCTTGATTGTAGAATTCCCTCCGCTCTACTGTATAGAAGATTTTAATGTAAAAAGACCAATAGTGCATAACAGGAACCATATACATATAGAGGAGCTATAAGAAAATGTGATGGTGTGTTACTTTATACCTCTGTTCCCAACAAGACAAATAACCAATAAATCACACTAAGATGAAAAATACAGTGCCAATACATAGTGTATACAATTCGGCCGAAACACTGATTTTCCCCAATGCCATTACCTTGAAAATCCTCCTTTCCGGAAAGCAGACCAATGGAACCCAAGCAATTTTTGAAGATATTGTTGAACCAGGAGTTGGTCCGGGAAGACATATTCACCACCATCAAGACGAAACATTCTTCTTTTTGGAAGGAGAATTTATCGCGGAAGTAGGGGGTAAAATGTTTGAATTTAAACCAGGTGATATAGCCTTTATTCCAAAAGGAACAGTACACGCATTTAAAAATGTAGGTGATACAAGTGCAAGGCTGCGTTACATTTTTTCCCCGGCCCAGACCATTGAAGAAATGTTTCGGGAATTCTATGAACGCTCTAAAGGGGGAGGGTTAACAATGGAAGAAATGGCAGAAGTCTCGGTAAAGCACGGACAGGAGTTTGTAGGACCGCCTCTTTGACTAAAAGATTGGAAAAATAAAAAACAGCAGTTAACGTTCTATAAAAATAAAAGCGGCTTTGGTCAAGCGCCAAAGCCGTTTTGCTATATTTGGAGTCTGTTCCAAAAGGAAAGCACTAACAACTGTCTGGCCTTTATTTACTAATCGTTAATTACTACAGCAAGAGCATGGAAAATATATTGATACTATTGCTATTTTTGATTTTACCTGTTTCAACTATTTTTCTGTTTATTTTAAAAGACACTAATAAGACAAGAAGAAATGTTCTGAATTTTTTTCTTTTTGCCAATACTTTGGTGTTCTTATTTCCTTTAGTTTATGCATTCTTTGCAACTAGTCCAGGAGGTAATATGTGGAATGAAAATGGTCCTGGCGCAATTTTATGGTTTTATATGCTAATATTGCCATTTTGCGGAATCTTTCAGTTTATCCTTTTGTTGCTTAAAATTTTGTTTTATCAGTCAAGTAAACGCAAGGCAACCAATAATTAATAGTTTTTGAACTCGGCCTAAGGGAGTGGCCTTACTTGAGCTTATCCCTATCAAATAGCAATCCCTGCTCTGCTGCCAGCCTGCCTATCCCTTTAGCAGGCATCTTGCCCCTACCATAATACCAATAGGAAAGGAAGACTTAGGCTTGGTGTTGTACGGTGGTTATAGTATTCCTAATATTCTTTATCTTAGAAGCTTGTAAACAGCATTTGGTTGTAATATTCTCCCCGCTGTACACCCACAAACATTTTATAAAAACATAGGATTAATAGTACGTAGTAGTAGCTATATTGAAATATAGGTGCGAGTTGCTATATTTATAGGTTTTAGGCAAGTTAAAAAAACGACTGTTTTATCATTAGACCTGCAGACTAATTAATAGCTTTACCAATACACCTAGGTAAATATTTCAATATGGGCAAATTAACAAAAGCACAAAAAAAGAAAATAGGCCTGCAAATAAGTGAGGAAAAAGTCTGAATTTTGGTGCAAATCACCTTATAGGACAATAACAGCCAAAATGCAAATTAGAAAAGCCAAACGACAAGATTACACGCATATTACTTACTGTTTGTTATTAGCAATGGAAGATATTGCATTTAAATTTATCGGTGAAAAATCATACGAAAAAGCAACTCTATTTTTAAATGCAATGACTTCTGAAAAAGAAAATCAATATTCGTATGAAAATTGTTGGGTTATAGAGAATAAGGACGGAATAATAGGAGTAGCTTGTTTATATGATGGAGGAAAGCTTCATAAATTGAGACAGCCAGTTGCAAACTATATAAAACAGCATTTCGGAAAAGATTTTAATCCAGAAGACGAAACACAAGCAGGAGAAATCTATATTGATTGTGTAGGAGTCAATCCGGACCAACAAGGAAAAGGAGTCGGCTCAAAAATATTTGCTTTTCTAATAGATGAATATGTTAATAAACAAATAAAACGCTTGGTTTATTAGTGGACAATGATAACCCAAAAGCCGAAAAATTATACCTGAAATTGGGATTTTCAACTACAGGAAAAAAAACTTTAGTAGGAAAAACCTTGAAGCATATGCAATACCGTCCTTAAAATTAAAAACTACACCTAGTAGGCAAAACGTATCTGCATATATATAAAAATTAAACCAACAATTATATTTCAAGTTGCATTATAGATTAGCTTATTACAAGCGGACAGACATAAAGCCTGGGTAATGATATACATCCTGGAAACAAAATTACGGAAGAACGAATATTATCAAGGTTGTAAAGATTATGTACTACAACAATGGCCCCGAGCTGGCGCGAGCATTATGCTCGTGCCATAAAACCACGAGCCTTAGTGTTGTACGGCTGTTGTAGTATTCCTAATATTCTTTATCCTAGAAGGCTGTAAACAATTCATGGTTGTAGTATTCCCCACGCTGGCGCGAGCATCTTGCTCGTGCCAAAAGAACAGCTAGT
>CAXAVP010000190.1:0-8373 GCA_963972175.1 uncultured Arenibacter sp. | reverse complement strand
GCCTTTATCCTCAATACAGACTTTAATTTTTTGCCCCTTAAGCTTGAAATATAGGTTTGAGTACAATGATAACGTGGTAATATGTCTATATTTATTTTTTAAAAATTATTAAACCAAAATCAAAATACCAAAAGATCATGAATGTAAAAACCGTTTTTCTAGGGCTAATTGCAGGGGCCTTATCCATTCCAATGGGAGCTCAAGACACCCAAAAACCCAGCCCACCAGAGGTATCGCCCATGCCTATGAAACCACAAATGACCGAGATATGGGAGCCAGAAGTGGAAGTAGTGACTCCGGGAAAAAAATTAGGCGACGCCCCATCTGATGCCATTATTCTATTTGATGGCAGCAATTTGGATCAGTGGGTAAGTAAAAATGATAATTCTAAGCCGGCACCATGGAAGATTGTAGACAATGACCATATGGAGGTAGTTCCCAGATCTGGAGGAATAAGTACGAAGATGAAATTTGGGGACTGTCAGATTCATTTGGAGTTTAGTGCCCCGGATGTGGTTAAAGGCCATAGTCAGGGCAGGGGTAATAGTGGACTATTTTTACAGAACAGATATGAGCTACAAATTTTGGATTCCTATAATAACCGAACCTATCGCAACGGACAGGCAGCTAGTATTTACAAGGATGAGGCGCCATTGGTAAATGCCATGCGCGGCCCATTGGAATGGAATACCTACGATATTATTTACAGGGCACCCCGTTTTAAGGAAGATGGTAGGTTAGACACAAAAGCAACAATAACTGTGTTGCATAATGGGGTATTGGTCCAAAATAATACGGTGATAAATGGAATAACCTACTATACTGGTTTGCATAATTATCCTTCCGCCCATGGGGACGATGTAATTACCCTTCAGGATCACGGGAATAAAACCCAGTTTAGAAATATTTGGATAAGAAAATTGTAGTCCCATGCTTTTTGTAGTCTTAAGCTCCGAATTGAAATGGGATTTAAGATCATTTTTAGCAGCTTTGTGTCCATCCGAATTTTGGGAAAGGTGACTTGATGAAGGATCCTGTCATGAACAACCTAATGGATATTGGCTTAATAGCTCACAGTAAAGGGTGTGTTCAAAATTTTAAACTTTACTTTGTTAGAGGTTATTTTGTAGGACCTTAAATAGTAACCGAACCCTAAACTGAATTTATATGAAAATAGTAAAGACTTCCCAATGGACCATTCTTGGAATGTTTTTGATTACAATGTTCCTTACGTCTTGTGGGGAAAATAAAATTGATAAAACAGGTCACAGCAGTGAAATTAATCCTGTGGACCTGGTATATCCACAACTGGACACCGAAAATTCCAGATGGTTTTTCTTTGCCTCGGCGAGCCGTCCGTTCGGCATGGTAAACCTCAGTCCCGATACCGAAGTGGATGGTGCCTGGGGCAGTGGCTACCGGTATAAGGTAGATACCGTTCAGGGATTTAGCCATATTCATGCTTGGCAGCTGTCTGGACTATCCGTTATTCCAGTAGGTTTGACCGAAAAGAACAAGCAAACTATTTATAAGGACTATAAATCCAAATTTTATCACGAAACTGAACAAATTTCTCCGGGCTATCATTACATAGAACTTCAGCGATATGGTATTAAAGCTCAACTTAGCAGTACCAAAAGGGTAGGTTTTCATAAATATACCTATCCCGATGCTTCCAAGCCTGCCATTCTTTTTAATTTAAACGGCACTTTGGGACCTTCGGATATTACTGATGGCATTCTTAGTCAAGTTGATGGGAAAAATCTCAGTGGGGAACTAACTATTGCCCCAACACATAGAAGGCCCAAACCAGTGAAGTTGTATTTTAGTGTATCTCTTAACGAAGAGGTAAAAAGTTTAGAACATGACGTGGCCACAGGGAACTACCTGTTAACATTGGACGAGGGTACCCAAGAAGTGCTAATGAAAGTGGCTATTTCCTACACTTCCTTGGAGAACGCCAAGAAAAATTTAGAAACCGAACTTTCGCATTGGGATTTTGATACGGTAGTAGCAGACTCCAAAAAGGAATGGAATGATATGCTATCGCGTATAGAAGTATCAGGGGGAGCAGAAAAGGACCAAAAGCGCTTCTATACAGATCTATGGCATGCCTTGCAAGGACGCAGGATTATTAGTGATGTGAATGGGGCTTATCCTGATAATACCGGGGACAGCTTTAGGGTAGGGCAGATACCCCTTGATGAAAATGGGAAACCAGAATTTAACCATTATAACTCCGATTCTTTTTGGGGAGCGCAGTGGACAATAAATACGCTTTGGGGCTTGGTGTACCCTGAAATTATGGAAGAGTTTGTGCAATCCTTATTGCAGTACCAAAAGGATGGAGGATTGGTTCCCCGTGGCCCGTCTGGCGGAAACTATACCTATGTTATGACCGGGTCCTCATCTACACCATTTATAGTGAGCGCCATTCAAAAAGGCATAGTCAGTAATAATTTGGAGGAAATTTATCAGGCAGTAAAGAAAAACCATATGCCTGGCGGTATAATGGAAAAGGCAGGCTATGAGCATAAGACAGCCTTTGGAGGAGGTCTAAAATACTATATCAAGGACGGCTATGTTCCCCATCCCATTCCCGAAGGAAAATTTGGAGGTCACCAAGACGGGGCAAGCTTAACTATGGAATATGCCTATCAGGACTGGACTTTGGCCCAATTGGCCAAAAATCTGGGACATATGGAGGATTACAATTATTTCATGAAACGATCCTTGAACTACCAAAATGTATATGATGCCACGGTGGGCTGGATGAGACCAAAAAATGCGGATGGGGAATGGTATCAAAATTTTGATCCCTATGAGCATGAACACGGATTTAACGAGTCCAATGGAGCCCAATCTACATGGTTTGTGCCCCATGATCTTAAAGGTTTGGCAGCACTTATGGGCGGAAATAAAAAGGCAGTTGACAAGCTTAATGAACAATTCACAGCGGCAGAGGAATTAGGGTTTACCTCCGGTAATTCACATGCCCAGGAATTGCATCCAGAATATAGGAGAATTCCAATTAACTATGGAAACCAACCTTCTATTCAGACAGCCTTCGTTTTTAACCAGTTGGGGAGACCAGACCTTACACAGTTCTGGTCCAGAAAGGTGGTAGACAGGGCCTTTAGTGGTTTGTCGCCCGCAACTGGCTACAAGGGCGATGAAGATCAAGGTCTTATGGGTAGTCTGGCAGTATTGATGAAAATAGGTCTTTTCCAAATGAACGGTGGAACAGAAGAAAACCCCCAGTACGAGTTTGGCAGTCCTGTGTTTGATAAAACAACCATCCATTTGCACAATGGAAATAAATTGGTGATCAATGCCCCGGGGAACTCTTCCGAGACACCCTATTTAAATGGGGTAAAAATTAACGGTGCGGAATCGGATGAATTAAAAATTAATCATTCAGAGATCTTAAAAGGAGCCACTTTGGATTTTACTATGGGGACGGTACCAGCAGTAATTCCACTTCCAAAATAACGGTAGTGTGAGAATTTTTGGAGGCCACAAAAGGGTAATAGGCTCCGTCTTGTTGGGTCTGGTAAGCGTTAATTAAGTTGGGGCGTCTAGACAAGGGGGGCATATTGTTTCTTTTCGCAACATCTCTCTATAAGTTTAGGGGTGGCACACTAAGGCGCCCTATTGCATTCCGGGAAGTGAAATTAATTGTAGTAGATATTGTGTTATTTGAAAGCTTTATATTGTTGTCGCTTAGTTTAGTATATAACCAATTTCTAACTTAAAAAGACCTTTAATAGTTAACGTATTCCACAATTTCCAGGCCATAGCCTACTAGCCCAACTCTTTTGGTTTGCGTAGAATTGGTCAACAATCTAATTTTTGCAATATCTAGATCGTGTAAAATTTGTGCACCAACGCCAAAGTCCTTGGCATCCATATCTACTTTAGGGGCTTTGTAAATACCTTTCTTTTGCAATTCCTTTAGTTCGGCCAGTCTACCCAGTAGATTCAAAGATTCTGTTTCCTGGTTTATAAAGATAATAGCTCCTTTAGCTTCCTCGTTTATCGCTTTGAACATATCCTCCAATTTCTTATCAGGATTATTGGTCAGCGTTCCAAGGATATCGTTATTGATCAAGGTAGAATTAATACGGGTCAGGACTTTCTCCTCTTTTTCCCATGTTCCTTTGGTGAGCGCTATGTGTATCTGGTTATTGGTCGTTTGCTGATAAGCTCTTAACCTAAATTCCCCAAATCTGGTAACAATAATAAAGTCCTCTTTTTTCTCAATAAGGCTGTCGTGTTCCATTCTATAGGCAATCAAAGCCTCTATGGAAACAATTTTTAGATCAAAGGTTTTGGCTACTTTTACCAACTGCGGCAGTCTTGCCATGGAGCCGTCCTCATTCATGATCTCTACAATTACCCCGGCCGGTTTTAGTCCGGCCAAACGGGCAAAATCTATGGCAGCCTCGGTATGCCCTGTTCTTCTTAATACACCGCCTTCTTTGGCGACCAAAGGAAAAATATGACCTGGCCTTGCCAGTTCGTGCGATTTTATGTCGTCATTGGTCAGGGCTAGTACGGTCTTGGCACGATCGGCGGCAGAAATACCCGTGGTAACCCCGTAGCCCCTTAAATCTACAGATACCGTAAAAGCGGTTTCCATAGGGTCGGTATTGTTATGGACCATCATATGAAGCCCTAATTCCTTGCACCTGCCCTCGGTTAGTGGGGCACAGATAAGACCCCTGCCATGGGTGGCCATAAAATTGATGGTTTCGGGCGTGGCCAATTCGGCTGCAGCCAAAAAATCCCCTTCATTTTCCCTATTCTCATCATCAACCACAATAATCACCTTTCCTTGCCTAATATCCTCAATGGCTTCCTCAATGGTGTTCAATGTGATGTTCTTATCTATTTTGGTTGTCATGTTACAGCATTTTTATCTTTCTTATGAAACAGCCCCTTAAAATAATCAAAAATACTACCAAAGGACATAAGGCCTCTATCTGCCGTGGCCCTTCTGGTAAGGAATACTCCCAAAGGTAGCATTATAAATGTGGAAAGCCATGCACCAATAATAGGGTGTATGTTTCCTTCTTTGGCATAGTTACCGGCAAAAACACCTATGAAGTAATACGTAAGGAAAAGAATTATAGCGATTACCATAGGCAGTCCCAATCCTCCTTTTCGTATGATGGCACCCAAGGGTGCACCCACAAAGAACAATATTATACAGGATAATGCCAAGGCATATTTTTTATGTAAGGACAATATGTGAAGACGATAAATTTTATATTTTAACTGTAGCTCGTTTTTCTTGCCCTGAATACTGGTAAGTATATTGGAGGTAGCGCTTTTGGCCGAGCTCAATATTTGTTTCTTTTGCCATGAGGGAAATAGGGCTACTATACTGTCTGTAGACACTACCGTACCCAAGGAATCCCTTTCCTTCTTTTTTTCTGCGATGGCAGCGGAGGCGAGTGAATCTGGCTCTTTGAGCTTGACAAATGCTCCCATACGATTGACAATATTTTTAGAGAAGGCGGTCACCAGTTTTACGTTATTCTCTTTTAGGGAATCTATGTCCTTGGTTAGTCGTGAAATATTTTTCATCTTATCCGTACTAACATCACGCTCCTCGTTTAAATCCACATCGTTCAGATCGGACAGGTCTTTGTTGATGGTATAGGTCCTAAAATTGGCTTTCGTATAAGGATGTTTTTTCTTGTCCTTATTGTTTTTAGTGGCCATTTCAGAATAATAATGTCCGTCTTTTAGGACCAACTGGAGTATATCCGATTTCTCGCTGCTAATAAGCTCCCCTGATTTTGCTTTGATTACGGTAGTATTTACCTTGATCTTGGATTTTTCATGTATAATGACATTTTCCAGAAACCTATCCTTTTCCCCGTATTTCCGGTCTACCTTCATATTCATTTCCGTGCCTTCCAAATCACTAAAAACCCCTTCCGTAATTATGGCCGCAGGTTTTACCTTGGCAATATTCCTTCTAAGGTTATATATCTTCATTTCGGATATAGGAATGATGTTGTTGGCAAAATAGAAGGTAAGTCCGCCTAAAAAGACTACGAAAATAATGAGACTGAGCATGGCTCTTTGTAGGGAAATGCCCGAAGCCTTCATGGCAGCAAATTCGTAATTCTCGGCAAAGGCACCAAAGGTTAGGATAGAAGATAACAATACGGTCAAGGGGATTACCCGCTCCATTAGATTGGGCATCAGGTAAAAAAGAAATTTCCCAATAATAAAGATATCCAGCCCTTTTCCGGCAAAATCGTCAATAAAAAGCCAAATCGTTTGAAATACGAAGATAAACATCAGTATTACAAACGAGCTAAAAAAATTAAAGAGGAACCTCGATAAAATATATCGGTCTAATATTCTCAATGGTTTAATTTCTTATAATGTAGTACCCGTCATTTTTGTACTTATTCTCATCAAAAGTAAATAAGGTTTTGGACAAAGGCTGATCTATTTTAAAAGAATTAACAGTTATAGTGGTTTTGGTGCCATTTTTACCGGTTTCTATAAGTTTATATATATGCTTTGTCTCTACGTCTACTCCTAAAAGAATGGATTTTATTTCGGAATTGGTATCTATAGGGGTCAGTTTTACAAATTGAATTTTTCTACCCTGCACATTTTGTAAAATATCCCAATCGTAGGTGTGGCCCTGTTTGTAAAAGGTCAGCATTTTGGATGGTGTAATGGTATTCTCGTCATCCATTTTATCCTCAATGGTTACCTCTTCGTTTTCAGGAACTACGGTGTATACCTTTTCCCCATCATATAGTTGTTTTGAACCTAGGTAGTTAAATAGGTATTTATCGCCCTGCATGGTTACATCACCCCTTGTTTCGGTATTTATATTGGCCTCCTCATTTTGGAGCGAATATTTAAAGTCGACAAAAATGTTGTCATAGCTTTTTACTTTGTTGTAGACTTGGTCCAATAAAGACTTGGCCTTGGCAGAATTTTGTGCCATGGACAAGGAAGTTGTCAAGACCAATACCATTAAAAATAATTTCTGTTTCATTAGCTGCTATTTAATTTGTTTACTGCCCTTTAAGGGCCTTCGTTTCCTAATATTTGATCAAGTGCCTGGATATCCTGAACAAGGACCTGTCTCGCTTTACTGCCTTCAAAGGGGCCTACGATTCCTGCGGCCTCTAACTGGTCTATGATTCTGCCTGCTCTGTTGTACCCCAGCTTTAGCTTTCTTTGGATCAAGGAAGCAGAACCTTGTTGGGCTACAACGATTACTTCGGCCGCTTCCCTAAATTTGGCATCCCGATCGGAGATATTATAATCAATACTTGTGCCAGAATCGTCATTTCCTACATATTCTGGTAGCAAGTGGGCATCCGGATAGGCTCGCTGTGCCCCAATGAACTCTGTAATCTTCTCTACCTCAGGGGTATCTACAAAGGCACATTGAATTCTGGTAACGTCATTGCCCTGGGTATATAACATGTCACCACGTCCTATTAACTGATCGGCTCCTTGGGCATCCAATATGGTTCTGGAATCTATTTTGGAGGTTACCCTAAAAGCGATCCTTGCTGGGAAATTGGCCTTGATAATTCCCGTAATTACGTTAACGGATGGCCTTTGGGTAGCGATGATCAAATGTATCCCAATGGCCCTGGCCAATTGGGCCAACCTGGCAATGGGGGTTTCCACTTCCTTTCCGGCTGTCATAATCAGATCGGCAAATTCGTCTATCACCAAGACAATATAGGGGAGGAACATATGCCCATCGTTGGGATTTAATTTCCTTGCTTTAAACTTGGCATTGTATTCCTTAATATTCCGGACCATGGCTGCCTTGAGCAACTCATATCTATTGTCCATCTCTATACAGAGGGAATTTAAGGTGTTTATTACCTTGTTATTGTCCGTTATAATAGCATCTTCCGAGTCGGGGAGTTTGGCCAAATAGTGACGTTCTATTTTATTGAATAGGGTAAGCTCTACCTTCTTGGGATCTATAAGGACAAATTTTACCTCTGCCGGGTGTTTTTTGTAGAGTAGGGAGGTTAATACCGCATTTAATCCAACCGATTTACCCTGCCCCGTGGCCCCTGCCATTAATAGGTGTGGCATCTTGGCAAGGTCTACTACAAAAGTTTCGTTGCTAATGGTCTTACCAAAGGCAATGGGCAGTTGCATTTCTGCCTTTTGAAATTTGCTGGAGGCAATAACAGAGCGCATGGACACTATGGTAGAATTCTTGTTGGGTACTTCTATACCAATAGTACCCTTGCCCGGAATAGGGGCAATGATACGTATTCCCAGAGCCGCTAGCGAAAGCGCAATATCGTCTTCTAGGTTTTTTATTTTTGAGATTCGTACCCCTGCGTCGGGAACAAT
>CAXAVP010000189.1:0-8398 GCA_963972175.1 uncultured Arenibacter sp. | reverse complement strand
TATTCATGTTATAAATATAATTCAAAACTGCCTACCTTAATACCAATATCCTGTAAGCTCAGGTAAGGTTTTCCGACCAATGGGTTGTAGGGAATTTTGATAGGGGCGGTTCAATCCAGTTTACCGATAGCGCTCCGGCCCAACAAGAAATACACGTTACACCAAGAAAGGAAAAGCAACTATGTTAACATGGAAGGATATAATCCACTTCTGTACCACCAAAAACCCCACCCCTAACAAGCGGGTAGAAAAAACAGAAGAGGAATGGAAAGCTCAATTAACTCCCGAGCAATATAGAATAACCCGAAAAAAAGGAACGGAGGCACCGCACAGTGGGGCACTTTGCAGCAGTCATGAAGCAGGTAAATATAGCTGCATATGCTGTAACACCCCCTTGTTTGATTCTACTATTAAATTTGAATCTGGAAGCGGTTGGCCCAGCTTTACACAGCCTATAAAGGAAAATGCGATAAAATACCATAGGGACACCTCATTTGGCATGATAAGGGTAGAAGTGCTATGCAACAGCTGTGATGCCCATTTGGGCCATGTATTTCCTGACGGCCCCGAACCCAGTGGGCTGCGTTATTGCATCAATTCCGAATCCATGCAAATAAATAAAGAAAGTATATCTAATGAAAAATAAAAAATTGGAAACCGCCACAGTTGGTGGTGGTTGTTTTGGTGCGTTGAAGCCGTCTTTCAGGAGGTGGATGGGGTAAAGCAAGTAGTTTCTGGTTATAGTGGTGGAAATGCACCCGGCAAACCTACTTATAGGGAGGTTTGTTCCGGGCTTACGGGTCATGCCGAAGTAGTGCAAATTACCTATGACGCCAACACCATTTCCTATGAGGATCTTTTGATTATCTTTATGACAAGTCATGACCCCACTACCCTAAACCAACAGGGAGCGGATGTTGGCACTCAGTACCGTTCGGTAATTTATTACCACAATGAGGAACAAAAAGAGATTGCTGCGATGGTACTGGATAAAATTGCCTCTTATTATGAATCACCCATTGTAACTGAGATAAGTCCATTAGGGAAATTCTATGAGGCTGAGGAGCATCACCAGAACTATTATAGAAGTAATAAAACACAAGGCTATTGCAGTGCCGTTATTACACCAAAACTATCCAAGCTTCGCAAGATGCACGCCGATAAGCTAAAAAAAACGAAAGTATAATTACAACCTTGGAGCCTATTTAAAGGTTCCAAGGCATTTTAAGCGGAGCGTAGGTTCCTGATTTTTGCCAACCATATGATATTCCCATCAGGATGTTTTGGAGCAACTTTCATTTCTATTCCAAAATAAGCCAACAGCCTGCAGGGGCTATAAAAGGGCAACAAAGCCCTTCCCTATACGGTACCTAAGCGCAAAATAACCAATAACAACACTTATGGCACAGCTACCCAATACAACAAGACAACACAAACAAAGTGGATCATTACATTAAAATAGGGTATTTTGAAAGTACAACACGATAAAGAGAACCAAAGATTTACAATGGACATAAACGGCGATACTGCCCAAGTAATCTACAAAATGGACAATGGCAAGATGTACCTTACCTACTATGAGGTTCCTTCCCATTTAAGGGGCAAAGGCCATGGAAAGAAACTTGTAGAAAAGACCTTCGCCAAATTAACGGAGGAAGGCTATACGGCCGTTGCTGTATGTGCCTATATAAAGGCAGTAGCCAGAAGAAGCGAGAAATGGAACTCAATAATTGAATAATTAGTAGGATGAATTTGAACCTCAAAGATACTTTTAATAAAGAACTCCCTGCCGACCTGATTACGGAAAATAGCAGACGTCAGGTTATGCAGGCTTGCTATTCCTATGTTAAGCCCAAACAGCCCTCAAACCCCGCAATAATACACAGCTCGGATGAAATGGGGGCCAATTTGGGGCTTACCCGGGCAGATATGGAATCTAAGAAGTTTCTTGATATTTTTAGCGGTAATTCCGTGCTGCCAAATACCAACCCCTATGCCATGTGTTATGGGGGACATCAGTTTGGGAATTGGGCGGGCCAATTGGGTGATGGCAGGGCCATTAACTTGTTTGAGGTAAACCACAAGGACAAACAATGGGCCTTACAACTCAAAGGTGCCGGCGAAACGCCTTATTCCAGAACTGCAGACGGATTGGCTGTTTTACGTTCATCCATACGGGAATATCTGTGCAGTGAGGCCATGTACCATTTGGGCGTACCCACTACTAGGGCCCTTTCCTTGGCACTAACTGGCGATCAGGTATTGAGGGATATATTGTACAACGGTAATCCCGCCTATGAAAAAGGGGCCGTTGTATGCAGGGTAGCACCAACATTTATACGCTTTGGCAATTTTGAAATTTTAAGTGCAAGGCAGGATGTAGCCACTCTAAAGACCCTGACCAATTATACCATCAGGCATTTTTTTCCACATATAAAAGAGGACACCAAAGAAGGCTATATACATCTTTTTAGAGAAGTTTCGGAACGTAGCTTGGAAATGATCATCCATTGGCAACGTGTAGGCTTTGTTCACGGCGTTATGAATACCGATAATATGTCTATCCTAGGCCTTACCATAGATTATGGCCCTTACGGCTGGCTGGAGGGCTATGACCATGGATGGACCCCTAACACCACAGACCGACAGTATAAGCGCTATAGGTACGGCAATCAAATCAATATTGGTTTATGGAACCTTTATCAATTGGCCAATGCCCTATTTCCCTTAATTGAAGACGCCAAGCAATTGGAAGCCGCCTTAAACGCATACCGGGACAACTATCAGACAAAATATCTTTCCATGATAAAATCGAAAATTGGTCTCTTTACAGACCATGAGGAAGATATGGAACTATTAAACAGATTGGAAGACAACCTACATTTAACCGAAACAGATATGACCATTTTCTTTAGGAATCTGGGGCACTTTAAAAAGAATAGTGATTTTAGCACCTGTTTGCCAAGTTTTATAATGGAAGCCTTTTATACGCCAGAAGAAGTGCAGGGGGAGCTTTTCAACACTTGGAAACAATGGTTTACAGATTACTCCCTGCGCCTTAATAAAGAAAGTCTATCCAACATCCAGAGACAAGAAAAAATGGACCGGATAAACCCTAAATACGTCCTGCGGAACTATATGGCCCAACTGGCCATAGACGAAGCGGATAAGGGAAATTATGCGCTAATCAATGAACTGTACCTACTTTTAAAACAGCCATACCAAGAACAAGCAGAGAAGGAAAAATGGTTCGCAAAGCGCCCAGAATGGGCTAGGCACAAAGTAGGATGTTCCATGCTATCCTGTAGTTCGTAAATTGCCCTTGACCATTACAAATACAATGTACCATGGAAGCATTCTTGAATAAATTACAAAAACTTCCCGAAGGATACACCAAGGTAATTTTTAATCATAAAACCTACGGCCTAACCCTATCCAATTTTAATAGGGGCAAAAGCGTTAAGGTGTATGCCAAGGAGTTGGGAGGGAACAATTTTATCAGCTTTAATTATTACACCATCAATGGAAGGGGAGTAGTTAAACCCTGTGAAATGCCCTTACAAAAGGTTACCTACTTTATGGAGAATATAATAATCCAAAGGGCTGCGCTTTAATCAACGGCTACCTACAAAACAAAAAAGCCTGCCGAATCGGCAGGCTTTTTTTTGTTTTTATTGATTATTCCAAACTACCCTTTTACACTAGCCAGTTTGGTATTCTTAATACTATGCATTTTTAGATCTTGCAATACATTTACTGCTTCTTCTATATATACATCCTTGACCAGGTTCTTATGCCAGCGATCGCGCTTTTCCTTTAAAATGGAATCTTTGGCAAAAAGATCTTGCTCATACTTTAGGGATTCAAAAGTTAGATGGGAGTCATAATCTGAAATGGTCTTAAAGTATTTAGCCCTCTTCTTATCCTCTTCCAACCCCTTCTTATAATCTTCATATTTCAAGGAAACCACCGTTTCGTCCTGGGCCTCCTTAATATATTTGGCATTTTCCTCTATAAGTTTAATCTGTTTGTTTTGAGCCATTCTTTGGGTACTGTTAGCAATTGTAGCCTCGTAATCTATATAGCCATCCCAAGGTGTGTAGTCCGCTGGGGATATTTTATCCCAACCCAATGGATTTTCCTGATCCCTTTCCCCAAGATCTATATAACTATAGCGATCTGGTACCACTACATCACTCTTAACCCCTTCCAACTGGGTGGAACCACCGTTAATTCTATAGAATTTTTGGGTAGTAAGCTTTATGGCCCCTAAATCTCCATGTTCATTGCTACGAACTATATTAGCTAAAGGAATAACGTTCTGTACGGTTCCTTTTCCGAAGGTCTGCTTACTTCCTATAACCACAGCTCTTTTGTAATCCTGCATCGCTGCGGCCAATATTTCTGAGGCGGAGGCAGACAATTCATTGACAAGTATTACCAATGGGCCTTCCCATTGAACACGCTCGTCCTTATCATTGTACACTTCAGGCGTTTTGTCTGTAGACCTTACCTGTACTATAGGGCCATCCTTGATAAACAGCCCAGCCATTTCCACAACTGTTTTTAAAGAGCCACCACCGTTATCACGAAGATCCAAGATTAGGCCTTCTGCTCCGGCCTGCTTTAATCTTTCTACTTCTTTGGCCACATCAGAAGCTGCATTTCTTTCATTATAATCCTCAAAATCCACATAGAATTTAGGCAGGTTTATTATACCAAATTTTTGATTTTCCTTGAAAATTGCGGCCGATTTGGCATAAGACTCTTCCAATTCCACAACATCCCGCGTCAAGGAAATTACCTTCACAGAACCATCTACCTTTCTAACGGTAAGGTTTACTACAGTACCTTTAGGCCCCTTTATAAATTTTATGGCATCGTCCAAACGCATTCCTACTACGTCTACAGGTGGTTCCCCTTCCTGACCAACTTTCAGGATCTCATCGCCAACTTCCAATTGTTGATCCCTCCAAACAGGACCTCCCGAAATAATTTCCACTATTTTAATCTGATCCTTTTTCTTCTGCAATCTTGCGCCAATTCCTTCAAACTTACCAGACATACTGGTATCAAACTTTTCCTTGTCATCAGGGGCAAAGTAGAAGGTATGGGGATCAAAGACCTCTACTATGGTATTTAGGTACTGCACAAACCAATCCTTGCGCTCCAAGTCATCTACAAAATCAAAATAATCGTCCAAGGTACTCTTTGTGGTTTCCCTAGCTTTCTTTTCAGCTTCTTCTGGGGACAAAGGCTTGGTAGAGGAGGTACTTTCATCCTCAAAAGCGGCTTCCTCCGCTGTAGCAGTATCCTCCATACTACCCTGATCCAGTTTGGAATCATAGGTCCCCAAGGTGGCATACTTTAATTGTTTTCTCCAACGTTCTTTCAACTCCTTGCGGGAATCCACATAATCCTGTTCGTTATAATTAATGTCCAAGGTTTCCTCCACATAATAGTTAAATGGCTCGCTCAACACCTCATTATAAATAACTTTGGCGTCTTCCATTCTTTTCATCAAACGATCATGCACCATCTCAAAAAAGGTGATGTCGGTATTCTTTATCTGATCGTCTATCTGAAATTTGTACTTCTCAAATTCTTGGATATCGCTCTCCAAGAAATATCGCTTTGTAGGATCTATGATATCCAAAAAACCTTCAAAAACATTTACTGAAAACTCGTCGTTGATGTCCTTTGGCTGATAATGTCCACGCTCCAGCACATAGGTTATTAAGTCCAACAATAACTTATCCTTATCATCAGTTTCAAAAGATTTGTTGGTAAAACTGCACGAAGCTACCGCAATAAGCATTACTAGTAATGCGTAGGCTAAATTTTTTCTCATCTATTTCGTTTTATTGTTTTTCCATACTTGGGGTAAATTTTATGTAAAAAACAAATCCTCCTCGTATGCATTCTTCCCATCATTTAAAATTAATCAAACAGGCAGTGTAATCCAAGTTTTGCCATTTAAAAGTGTTATATAATGGCGAACACCATAAGATAACGAAAAAATCATGCCATATTATACATATATCACATTAATATCTTGTTAAGCCCGTAAAACAATAGCTATCCAAATGGGTTGATGTTCAAATATAAAACGCATAAATTTCCAGCAAACACCCACCCCTTACCCTCTATTTTTGTTTGTTACGATTACGATTTTAAAAACGTATTTTTGCAGCATAAAAATAACAGTATGGCAAAACCTTTGATCCTTGTCACCAATGACGATGGCATTACCGCCCCTGGCCTACGGGCGTTGATACAGTTTATGAAAGAGATTGGGGATGTGGTGGTGGTAGCCCCTGACAGCCCACAATCTGGAATGGGACACGCCATTACCATAGACAACACCCTGTATATAAAAAAACTAAATGTAGATTTGGAAAATGGGGCACAGGAAGAATACAGCTGTAGTGGAACACCGGCAGACTGTGTAAAGCTAGGGCTGCAAGAGCTATTGGACAGAAAGCCCGACCTTTGTGTAAGCGGCATTAACCACGGCTCCAACTCTTCTATCAATGTAATTTACTCGGGCACCATGAGTGCGGCTATAGAGGCTGGTATTGAAGGCATTCCCGCCATTGGGTTTTCATTGTGCGACTATTCTTGGAACGCCAATTTTGAAGTAAGCAAGGCTGCCGTTCAAAAAATAGTTACCGAGGCACTAAAAAATGGTATCCCAAAAGGGGTGGTACTAAATGTGAACATCCCCAAAACAGGCAACCAAGCCCCAAAAGGAATAAAAATCTGTAGACAGGCCCGCGCCAACTGGAAAGAAAAATTTGACAAAAGGACCAACCCCAATGGCAAGGAATACTATTGGCTTACAGGAGAATTTGAGCTATTGGACAAAGGGGAGGACACAGATGAATATGCCCTATCACAGGATTACGTATCTGTGGTCCCAACACAATTTGATTTAACGGCACACCATGCCATACAACATTTAAACAACTGGGAGTTATATGATTAAAAAAGAAATACTCATAGGTTTTTTAGTTGGTCTTATTGCCAACACCCTAGGCACTCTATTGTATATCGTAATTTTTTCCGATTTTGGCATCGTGGAAACTTACCATATGGCCGTAGCACAAGGTCATATTGGCAGTTTATTGGCCCTTGGAGCGATTCTAAATTTAATCGCTTTTTTTGGATTCATCAGGGTGCGAAGGGACTATAGGGCCAGAGGTGTGATGATTGCTACCCTCCTGACCGCAATGATTATTTTGTATTACAAGGTGTTCTAATCGAAAAGCTAATTATAACAAAGCCTGGAACGAGGTAATCAGGGAGCTCCTTTAAAAAACAAACAACAAAGAATAGATGAAATATTACATCATCGCCGGTGAAGCATCGGGCGACCTTCATGGATCAAATCTAATTAAAGCCCTTAAGAAACAAGACGCCCAGGCCAACATCCGATGCTGGGGAGGGGACTTGATGCAAGCTGCAGGCGGCAATTTGGTTAAACACTATAAGGAAATGGCCTTTATGGGCTTCCTTGAGGTGATAAGTAATATTAACCAAATTTTTAAAAATATAGATTTCTGCAAGCAGGATATCAGTAAATTTAACCCTGATGTGATCGTATTTATTGACTATTCGGGCTTTAACCTCAGAATTGCGTCCTGGGCCAAAAAGAATCACTACCGAACCAACTATTATATTTCTCCCCAAATTTGGGCCTCAAGGGAAGGCCGAATCAATAAAATAAAAAGGGACATAGACGCCATGCACGTAATTCTTCCCTTTGAAAAGGAGTTTTATGAAAAAAAACACCAATTCCCCGTAAATTTCGTAGGTCATCCCTTGATCGATGCCATAGAGGGTATGCCAAGAACGGCCAACCATAGCTTTCGGAAAGAAAACCATTTAGACCCCAATAAACCCATAATAGCCCTCCTACCGGGGAGTAGAAAACAAGAGGTAGAAAAAATGCTAAAGCTTATGCTTTCTGCCACAACGGCTTTTCCAGACCATCAATTTGTTATTGCGGGCGCCCCAAGTCTGGATCTGGATTTTTACAAGCCCTTTATAAAATCGGCACAAGTAAGCCTGGTATCCAATAAAACCTATGACCTCCTAAGCCTGTCAAAAGCTGCTTTGGTCACCAGCGGAACCGCCACTCTGGAAACCGCACTGTTTAAAATACCCCAAGTAGTCTGTTACCGAGCCAACTGGATATCCTATCAGATTGCCAAAAGAATAATCACCCTTAAGTTTATATCGCTTGTAAACCTTATAATGGACAAAGAGGTGGTAAAAGAACTTATTCAGAGCGACCTAAACCACAAGAATATAGTGCGTGAACTAGGCAAAGTTCTAGATGGACCAGATAGGGAAAAACAGCTACAGGCGTATAAGGAATTACAGAAAAAACTGG
>CAXAVP010000188.1:0-8589 GCA_963972175.1 uncultured Arenibacter sp. | reverse complement strand
TTATTTTCATTGTAATTGGTATCTGTTGTTCCTATGTAGGTAATCTTGCCCCTCGGAATGGCGAACATCATACGTCCATCAGGTATATCAAAATACACCGATTGCTTAATGGGCAATTTTTCGTACGGGAAAACCAAATGAACCCCTTTGGTAAGGTGCAAACGTTTTCCTTTTTTGGAATTATTGATTCCCCTAAGTTCATCAACCCAAGGTCCGGCTGCACTGATGACATAGTTGGAGTCAACGGTAAACTCCTTATCAAAAACAGTATCCTTCACCTTTACACCTCTTACCGAATTATCCTCATAGACAAAATCGGTTACCTCAGCATAATTTACGGCCATTGCCCCATAATGCAGACTGGTTTTTATGGTCTCCATGGTAAGCCTGGCGTCATCGGTCCTATATTCCGCATAGTAACCCGCTCCTTTCAAAATCTTTTTAGGCAATAAAGGCTCCAATTTTAGCGCCTCTTTTTTCTCCAACATTTGGCGTTTGTCATCTTCACTGACCTGTGCCAAAATATCATAGACCTTTAGCCCAATGGAAGTGAGCCATTTCCCATAGGATCCATTTTCTATTAATGGCAGCAACATTTTCTCTGGCAATACCAAATGGGGTGCCAGTTTATGTACTATTGCCCGTTCGGACCCCACTTCCTTTACCAGCCAAAAGTCAAATTGTTTTAGGTAGCGCAAGCCCCCATGAATCAATTTAGTAGATTTACTACTGGTTCCTGAAGCAAAATCATTTTTTTCCAATAGTGCCACTTTCAAACCTCTGGAAGCTGCGTCAAGCGCTATCCCTCCACCAGTAATACCCCCGCCAATTACCACAAGGTCAAAAGTATCTTTGGACAACTGGGCTATGGTTTTCTCCCTATCCACGTTGGAAAATCGTATGTTTTTTCTCATCTATATAAAATATGGGTCAGGAAAGAGTTACTCTTTTTCACCTCCATTACTGCAATTAAAGGTAACGGATTAAACGTGGATATCAAAGTATAAATTTTAATAGATCCTAAGCCTAATTGCAGCATCCTGCCCCAAGGCATCCACGACTGTGATTCGATGCCAACCAGGCTCTGGAAGTAGTCCCAGCTCATGAAAATCTTTGGTTTCCCCTATAAACTCGCCATCCATATACCAATAGACTGCAGTCTCGGGTTTTGTGTGTGCCAACTTCACCACCAATTGGTTTAGCTTTCCCTTAAAATTCTTGGTGAGCGTTATACTACTGCCGTTCCTGGGGTAAATAAACTCCATGCCCGTATTAACATCCTGGCTACAGGTAGGCAGAAACGGGGGCAGGCTCTTATAACTGGGATGAATCCTTTTAAAATAATATTCCATTAGTGGTGGCAAAACAAACCAAGACTCCCTAAGGGACTGGGAAAGATCGGCACAAGACGAGTTTACCCTAAATTGGCCATCGGTATGTAAATGTACATATTGATGATAGGAGCAGGCCCGCACAAAATTCTCTTTATTGGGAATAGCGATCACTTTAGCTGGGCATTTATCAGTGGCCAAATAACCACTATCTGAACATACCTTGACCTCTACGAATTCGTCCTCGGGTTTTTGGAACCAGGAAGATTTGGGCAATATATCAAATATATCGAACAATATTGGGGCCGCTGTGGTTAATCCGCTTACATTGGGCCTGCCTTCACCATCGGCATTACCGGCCCAAACCCCAACCACAAAATCTTGGGTTACCCCAATGGCCCAGGCATCCTTATTGCCGTAACTGGTACCCGTCTTCCAGGCTATTTGTTTGGCCGAGTCAAAAAATTCCCAAGACTCACTCCCTTCCGGCCTATTTACCTTTTTCATCGCTTCCAAGGTGAGATAGATGCTGGCAGCATCAAAAACAGTTTTTGTGGTAAACTTCTCACCAAAATCAACTTTGGTATCAACAGATAAGATGGGTTCGGTAAATTCCTTGTCAAAATATTCACTGGAAGTGGTATTGAAATGGTTCACAGTAGACGCCAAAGAGGCGTAGGTCTTGCACAGGTCCCAAAGGTTAGTTTCGGCCCCACCTAAAATCAGGGTCAGCCCATAGTGGTCGGCCGGCTTGTCCAAGCCTTTTAAATTGAATAGATCTAGCTGGCCACGAAATTTTTCCAAGCCATAGGATTGCAATAATCGTACAGCCGGAATATTCAAGGATTTTGCCAAGGCTTTGTCTGCCTGCACTGCTCCACTATAACGCTCATTAAAATTCTCAGGAGTATAGCCTGCAATCTGCGTAGGCACATCGGGTACCAACATTTGGGGCAGCGACTCACCTGCATCCATCATGGCCGCATATAAAAGGGGTTTAAGAATACTACCGGTACTACGGTTGGCACGTACCATATCTACATCCTTTTCATGCTCCTTATCCGTAGGTGTGTTGCCCACGTAAGAAATTACTTTTCTAGTTTTAACCTCCATCACCAAAACGGCGGCATTGTGAAGTTGTTGCTGCCTCAATAAACTGTGATGCCTTTTCACAATGGTATTTATTCTATGCTGAAGTTCTTTATTTATGGGCGTTACAATTTTCTTGCCCTTATCTTTTTTTGCCAAATTCTGAACCAGATGAGGCGCCACATTGGGCAACGGAAATGGCTTTTTGGGTAGTTCCTCCAGTAGGGAAAGCTTATAAATAGTACTATCTATATGCTTGTTCTTCAACAATTTTTTTAGCAGTCTATTTCTTTTATCCAGTAATTTTTGTTGATTTTTTCCTGGGTATATCAAACCGGGAGCATTTGGCAGTACGGCCAAGGTAGCGGCCTCGGCCCATGACAATTGGTGGGGTTGTAATCCAAAATAACGCCAGGCAGCAGCCTCCAAGCCTACAACATTACCTCCATAGGGGGCGTGACTGGCATAAAGTTTTAGAATATCCTCCTTGGACAAGCGCAATTCCAACCTTGTTGCCAAGATCAATTCTATTGCCTTTTCCCAATAGGAACGTTTTTTATGATTGCGTGACAACCTAATCAACTGCTGGGTTAGGGTACTACCACCCCTCACGGTTTTTCCTGCAACAATATTGGCCATGAATGCCTTGGCAATAGAAACCGGGTTAAAACCAGGATGCCAATAAAAATAAGCATCCTCAAAATTCAACGTACAGATTTTAAGCTTTTGGGGCAGGCTGTCCAAAACTGGAAATCGCCATTGTCCGTCATCTGCAATTACCGCCCCCAATAGTTGTCCCGATTCACTTTGTACCACCGTTGCATGGGGAGACGTAAACAGCTGCTTTGGCAAACTGTAATAATAAGCCCCCAAAAACACCAAAAGAACAAGTATCTTTTTAGGGTGCTCCCTTAGCATGCTGCCCCAATTTGAAAAAGTCGAATTGCGTTTTTTTGAGCCCTTATCCATTCTCAAATTTATAATTTCTGCTGTGGCACATCTGGAAGCCTTTAGTAAACCTCCAAGCACAGGGAACTACAGCTGCTGGGACGGTAAAGCCCTTAGCTTATATACTCTTTTTCCAAAAAATAGCTTACCAAAGCCTCTTTCATTAAAACGGATTGCTCTCCCGCCTTCAAGGGTGGCAATTCTTCCTTTATAGTATAATGCGGCCACCCATCCTCATCAAAAAAATCAAATTCATAATACCCATAGGGTTCCAACAACCTACATATTGCAATATGCATGAGATTTAATTTCTCATCCTTCTTAAAGGTTCTATGGAGCTGTCCCAATTCCTGTACGCCCACTAAATAGATTATGGCATCCAGTTCCATGGGGTCGTTATCCGCAAATTGGGAAGACAGTTTGGCGACCAATTCTTCCCATCTCTCCTTTAATTGTGTATCTCTCGACATAGTAGTTTAAGCTAAATTAGTTCTGATGCCCCGCTCGTTTATTGAAGCTTTCCAGAATTGTTCAAAGGTACAAATCAAAGTTCTATATTTGTCAAAAGACTTTTGTTATGGGCGTTTTGGATACTATTTTGGGGCTAATGTTGATTTATGGTCTGTACAAGGGGATTAGAAATGGTCTTTTTGTAGAATTGGCATCCCTGGTTGCCTTGATTGCCGGACTCTATGGCGCCATTCATTTTTCCTACATAGTGGGTGAATATCTTTCTAAAAATATGGATTGGAACGAAAGGTATATGAACACCATTTCTTTTATTACCACCTTTATCCTAATAGTCTTGATTGTTACCATGGCGGGTAAATTATTGACCAAAATAGCTGATTTTGCCATGCTGGGTTTACTAAACAGAATAGCTGGAGGGGTATTTGGAGCACTCAAAGTAGCCGTAATCTTTGGTGCCTTTTTGGTGTTCTTTGAAAAGAGCAACAACCAATTGGGTTTTGTAAAACAGGAATCTATAGATGAATCCATATTATACACCCCGGTAAAGGAAATTGGTGCCTTTATTTTTAATAAGGTATTAAAGAAAAGCAATGGTACGGAAGGTGATCTGCCCCCAAATACGGACATACACCTACCTGTAATTTAGCCATCACTACCTTTTCTCTCTATCTTTAAACTACCCTCTAAGGCTTTAAAGCCCATAGGCGAGTCTATCAAATAGGCATACCAGTAATTATGGTGTTTGGCCTAGCTTGCTATAAGTAAAGGTCACATCTGTCTGCACGGACACCCCGTTCACATCGGTAATAGTATAATTTGATGTTACCGAAAAGGCCGAATTATCGTCATTTAATACCACGTTCATATTTTGTACGCTACAATTTCCTACCATGCCCAAAGACCCATTGGCAAGCTTCCAAGTTCCGGTAATGTTTACCATATTGCTACAGTCAGACTCATTGGCCCCTTGTGAGTATTCATAGGCACGACCAGGTCCAAAGGTATACTCGGCATCTTTTTCACAGGCCGTATATTGCACAAAGATATCAGTGTCTGGATTCTCTTCATTATCATCTGTAAGATCCACTTCTTCTCCTGCAACTATGGCCGATAACTGCCAAGTGCCCAATAAATTATTTTCTTCCTCTACCAACGATCCGGTAAAATCCTCAGGGCATTCAATACTATTATCCGTGCTGCACCCGCTGAGCATACTTCCCAATAGTACTGTTCCAAAAATCATAAATCGAATTCCTTTTTTCATGTGTTTTCTTATTTTTATATAAGAATGCAAAAAGTACAAAATGGTTGCGCCCAAATAATCCATTTTTTCAAGATTCTCCCTTCTATTTTTGCACCACTTCTACCCATTGGCCCTTAGTGCGAACAGCATAGTCATTGTCATACATGGCTTCGGCCTGTATCCCTGGCAAGTAATATTTTCCAAGATAGGATGCGTTTAACAATACCCGAAAGGTTTTGGTTTCGTTCTTTTTCAAGTCAAAATAAAAGTTGGCCCTATCATCCCTAAGGTCGGTATAGGTAACATCATTTTCCGCAAAGTCGCCAAAATCCGTAAAACGGGTATTTACTATTTCCCAACCACTGGGAAAGACCTCGGATAAGGCCACATTTCTTACCCTATCGGCCTTAATATTGGTAAGGGTTACTTCCGCTACAAAATTGGTGCCCTGTACAATAGAGGCAGGGTCTATTTTTGATCCATTCCTCCCTTTATATACTACCTTGGCCATCAAATTACGCTGCAGCTCCCTTTCTTCCCCTACAGGTAGTATCCCGCTGTTCAGCACACTTGCATACACTATCTTGGCAGTACGGTTGGTTAGACGAACCGTATTGCTCCCATATTGTATACCTAGCTCCATTGTAGCAAGGTTTTTTTGGGTTTCTATGGAATTATTATCCCCGTTTACACCTACCTCAACCTCAATACCTTTCCCCCCTACCATTTTGGCGAACTTGGCCATAGCCAATAGGCAGTAAGAGGTACTCTGGGTACTCATCCAGTCATCATTGCTTAGGCGTTTTGCCAATATTTTGGCCATTTCCTGCGCCCTTACCTTGTCGTTAACCAGCACAAAGGTCTCCAGCGCCATGGCCCTATTGCGATCTACAGAGCCGTAAGTATGGTGCCTGGACGGACTATTGTCTGTATCGTAGCTTGCCGCATTCATCAATTGTTGCGCCACAGCCTCCTGCCCAATAAGTGCGTAAGTGGCTGCCAATCGGTATTTACCCTCGTTGGAAAGGCCAGAAGTTTCCCGCAACCTGTTCATTGAAGCTATATCGGCATTCCCGGACAAGGCCAAGGTATACAGCCTATATGCCTGTAACAGATCGGGGTTTTGGATTCCTCCCCTCCATTGCTTTGCCATATTGCGCTGATAGGCTATCCAAGAAGATTTGAACCCTATGGGCAATACATACCCCTTTTTCTCTGCCTCCAAAAGGAAGTGGCCCACATAGGATGAACTCCAATCATCGGCATAATTCTGTCCAGGCCAATAGGAGAAACCTCCACCGGGCAATTGAAAGGATCCCACTTTTTTTATGGCACTTTCCAGGTTATCCTGGATTTGCTTTCTCTTGTTCACCTCTATATCAAATATATCCAAAAGATATAGCTGGGGAAAAGCACTGGATGTTGTCTGTTCCAAGCAACCATGTGGATATCTAATCAGATATTGCATCCGCCCGTTAAAATTCATAGGGGGCAGGGTAGAACACTCTATTTGGGCGGTATTGCTCCCCTTTATTCCAAAAGTGACCAAGTCTATAATTTTTTCGGTCTGGGGTTCCAATATTATGTCCTGAACCAAGGTTGTTGGAGGGTTGGGGTTCATCACGTCTATGGGGATCTCAAAAGAAGCCCTTTCCCCGTTCCCTGATGCCTCTACCATCACTTTTCCAACACCTTTATAATCCGCCACCTTTAATTTAAAATAGGCCATTTTCTCATCAGGCTCGGAGAAGGTTAGGGTTTGACTAGTAGTTCCTTGGGCCGTAAAGGATGGGTCTGGCTTAATTTTTAAGGTCACCTTCTTAACCTTTTGTTCCATAGCAAAAATGGTAACCGGTAAGGTCACGATTTCCCCAGGGGTAATTTTCCTTGGCAAGGATGCCAAAACCATTAAGGGTTTCCTAACGGGAGTGGTTTTCTCTGCCATTCCGTAAGCTGCCTTTTCCGGATTTCCGGCGATGACCATGGTCCGCACAGACCCTATGTATTTTGGCACCGTTATGTTATGGGATTTTTCTTCCCCCTTTTTCAGGTCAAAAGGACCTAAATACACTACCATAGGCTCAAATCGGTTGGCTTTTTTGTTTTTGGCAGCCGCCAATTCCGCATCACCTCCAATGGCAAAAACCTGATCTATCCTCCCTCCAAAAGCTCCAATTACGTCGTCATAGACATCCCAACTTTTAACGCCCAAGGCTTCCCGGGCATAGAATGCAGACCATGGGTTAGGGGTCTTGAAACCTGTTAGATCCAACAAGCCCTCATCAACAATGGCAATGCTGTAAGTCATATCCCGACCCTGCTTTTCCTTGACTTTAAGGACCATATTCTCTTCCGGTACAAGAACGCTGGGCATGGAAATTTCTGGTTGCAGTTTGGTGGTAGGATCTTCCACTAAAATGGGAACTATCCCATACATCCTAATAGGGGAATCATTTACCGTATTGGCATGGGGCTGCAATAAGCTTATGTTGATATACACGTTGGGTGCATACAATTTGGTAATGGGGAGTTGAAATTTAGTTTCCCCTTTATTGGATTCTACCCAATGCGCATGCAACACTTCATTGCCATTTTCTACCGTGACCAAGGCCCTACCCCCTTCAGAACCGGGAAAAGTTATGGTAGCGGTCTCCCCTACTTTGTACACCTCTTTATCTGTAGAAAATACCAGCATGGTTGCAGCTGTAGGATCGTTTTTCATTGACTTTCCTGCCCAACCGGGCCAATCCAAGTATATAGGCTTGGCGGTGGCATGTCCTCCTTTTGTATCCTCAACCCTCACCATATACCGGCCCCATTCAGGATATTTCAATTCAAAATTAAAGGAGGCCTTCCCTTCATTATTGGTACTAATGGTCTTTTCCAATACCTTTTCTTGATACTCACCACTGCTAAAACTGGAGAGGTTATCGGCAGAAGTTTCCCACCACCATCTCCAATTGATTTTATAGACACTAACCTTCAAATCCTTGGTTGGCTTGGCCTTACCATTTTCGTCAACGGTGACAACCTCAAATGTATGTGCTTCATCGGTAAGCAACATCCCCCTTGCCTTATCTCCCTTTGGCACATTTAAACCCACATAAGTATTATAAGGGGAAAAACGCTTTGTAAAAACATCCGTACTAAAATCACCGCCACTTTCATACACCTTGGTCATAAATGCCGCCGTTAACATACCGGGGGCCCTACCCTTTATCTGCGGGTCTACAGAAAATTGGGCCTTGCCCAACCCATTGACCCTACTATTAAAAACCAATTGCTCCTCAGTTTCAAATGCACGTGTAGGGTCATCAAACACAAAGGCCGGATATTTCTCAAAAGTGGTGGTTCTGGCATTAAACTTGACCGTAACATCTGCTTTTAAATTCTTTGCTACGGCCCCATGCAACCAAGCCACTTCCAAGGTTCCTTTTAGAGGCTTATTAGCGGACAGTACCTCTTCAGAAAAGACTGTTTTGATCTTTAACCTATTCGGTTTTATAG
>CAXAVP010000187.1:0-8708 GCA_963972175.1 uncultured Arenibacter sp. | reverse complement strand
TAGCCCCATTGTTTTCGGTAAAGTCGTCCAGCAACCATATGGAGTTACATACCTTATAAACACCATCCACTACGGTGTTGCCCCAATCCACATGAAGTTTCTGATGGCCCTGACCAGGTTTGGCTGCCCTATAATTAAGGGAAGATAATTTAAAGGAGGAACCTAGTACGGCAGCAATACCGGCCAGTACACGCGGATGGGTATAAAACACATCAAAAACTTCTCCTTTATTTACCAGATCGGCCAAACGGTCTGCTCCCGCTTCTTTGGGATGCCGTATGTATTTGGATTCGGCCAATTCAGCTCCTGCATTTTTACCTTCTTGGTCAAGGAGTTCTTCAATTCTTTTATTTATGGCTTTGACTTGATCGTCTGTCAATAATTTTCCCAAGGATACATATCCCTGACGGTCCAAAGTCGCCAATTCTTCTTTTGTAAGCATAAAGTTGCGGTGTATTGATTGGTATTTTAAAATTGATAAAGGATTATACCTTACAGCTGTTCCAGCTCGTAAAAGATACAATTTATATTGAATTTATTTTTGGCAGTGTGGTAATTATTTTCTTGTGGTTTTTATTGCGATTAGGTTTACCCATAGTGAACAACATAGGGCCAATAAGGCCAGTACCAAAGTAATGGAATTTACCAATTTGGCCTGGGGCAACCATCCCGTTAATTTAAGGATGAGAAATGCGATATAACTGGAGGGTAGATGGTGGTGTCCCAATCGATTCAGGATGTCATAGTGCCAGTCTGTTAGAAAGCAGTAGCCCCAGCCCTTCCATAACCCCAACAATCCCCAAGAACCAAAGGTTAACAACAAGCTAAGGAGATTGAGCTTTTTGGTATCGGAAAAAAGCCAACCGAATAGGTTAAAGGCAATGAGGAATGTATGAAAGAGGTAGAAAAAGATATTGGCTATCTTTAAAAGTAAATCCTCCATAATGATTATTGTTGTTTAACCTACAAGATAGTAAATTAATGATGTTTTGAATCACCTTATTAAGTAGTAGGGTGCTATTTAGTAACCTTATGTGTAGTGTATCTGGTAACCTATGTATTTCAAATTGATTTGAAATCTATTTTATCATTTTATGATCTGGGAAATAGTATTGGGAAAAGACTCAAATTGGGAAATTTCTTTAATTCCTTATAAACATTCCCCAGACCACAGTATTCCTTGAATTTTTCTTTTAATGGAATGAGGATTATGCTGTAAAGGAATATAGTGACAATGGAAGTAGAAATGCCAACATCGACGGAATTTAATTACCTTTGCAAACAATTATTAAATAGTTTTTTAATGAAAAATGTTTGTTTTGTACTACTGTTAACGGTTTTGTTTTCTTCTTGTAAGGACTCCAAAACCGCAGACACATCAACTTCCCAAAACACTATGAATTTGAATGAAAATCCACTACTTAAAGAAAGTAGTTTACCCTACCATGCACCAGATTTTAGGGTCATTAAAAACAGTCATTTTAAGCCAGCCCTATTAGAGGGCATTACGGAAAAAATGAAAGCGATTGATAAAATTGCGGATGATCCTGAGGCGCCAACTTTTGAAAACACCATATTGGCCCTGGAAAAGAGCGGAGTGCTTTTGGAGCGAGTCCGGAATGTATTTTCTGCCCTGACCGGAGCCCATACCAATGATACGCTTCAAGCTGTACAAGAGGAAATGGCGCCAAAATTCTCAGAACTTCGGGATGCTGTATATCTAAACGAAAAATTATTTCAACGTGTAAAAAGTCTTCATGACAATAAGGAAAGCCAGGATTTGGATGCGGAATCCATGAAATTATTGGAAGAATATTTTAAAGATTTTGAAATTGCCGGTGCCAACCTATCGTCTGCTGATAAGGAAACCTTAAAATTGTACAATTCGCGCTTGGCCACCTTGGTAACTTCATTTAATAAGACCTTATTGGAGGCCAATAATGCCGGAGCGATAGTTATTACGGAAAAAACTGATTTGAAAGGACTTTCGGAAGCGCAGCTAAAATCCTTGGAAAACAAGGATGGCGAAGGGTGGAAGATTCCACTAAAAAACACCACTCAACAACCTTTGTTACAATCTTTGGAAAAGCGGGAAACCAGGGAAAAAATATTCAAGACAGCCTGGAACAGGGCAGATGGCACACCTCAGGATACCAAGGCCATCATTACCGAAATTGCGACATTAAGGGCCCAAAAAAGTGCCTTGTTAGGTTTTGGTAATTATGCGGAATGGAGCTTGCAGAAAACAATGGCGAAAGTACCGGAAAATGTTTTTAAGATGTTTAACGGACTTATTCCTTCTGCCACAGCCAAAGCTGCTCAGGAAGCTGAGGAAATTCAAAACATGATCCGGAAAAAAGGAGGTGACTTTACCCTGGAACCATGGGATTGGAACTACTATGCGGAAATGGTACGTAAGGCGAAATACGACTTGGACGAAGATCAGATTAAACCTTATTTTGAACTAAAGACCGTTTTGGAAAAGGGAATTTTCTATGCAGCAGAAAGATTATACGGTATTACCTTTAAGGCGAGGACCGATATCCCAACCTACCATGAGGACGTATTGGTCTATGAACTTTTTGAGGAGAACGGGGATAAATTGGGATTGTTTTATGGCGATTTCTTTGCTAGACCAAGCAAGCGGGGCGGAGCATGGATGAGTAATTTTGTGAACCAGTCGCACCTACATCAGAAAAAACCGGTAATCTATAACGTCTGCAATTACCCTAAACCCACCGAAGGAGAACCGGCCCTATTGACCTATGACGAAGTGGAGACCATGTTCCATGAGTTTGGACATGCATTGCACGGTTTTTTCGCAGACCAACAATATCCATCCTTATCCGGTACCTCTGTAGCAAGGGATTTTGTAGAGTTCCCCTCCCAATTTAATGAGAATTGGGCATTATATCCTGAAGTACTTAAGAATTATGCCCTACACTATAAAAGCGGGGAGCCTATTCCTCAAGAACTAATCAATAAAATAAAACAATCGGGTACCTTTAACCAAGGCTATAGTCTTACAGAGAATTTGGCGGCTTCCAACTTGGATATGCAATGGCATATCATAGCTTCGGAAACAGAAATAGCGGATGCCAATGAATTTGAAAAAGAGGCTTTGAGAAGGACAAAACTGGATGTGGTGTCGGCCGTACCGCCACGTTATCGCTCTACTTATTTTGCCCACATTTTTGGTAGCGGCTATGCTGCAGGGTATTATTCTTACTTATGGACCGAAATGTTGCACCATGACGCCTACAATTGGTTTGAGACCCATGGTGGACTAAATCGTGAAAATGGTCAGCGCTTCCGGGATATGGTACTGTCCAGAGGGAATACCCTGCCACTGGAGAAAATGTACAAGGATTGGCGTGGACAAGCTCCAAAGATAGACCCCATGCTTAAAGCAAGGGGATTAAAGCAATAATACAATTAAAGTTTTGGTATTAAATATAAAAAAGAGGCCGGTTCAAGGTCTCTTTTTTGTTTATGGAGACTTCTTATTGAATTTTTTTTCAGTTGTTTTGGGGTATATAATTTATACCCCAACATTCACAAACAAGATAAAAAGGATGTTATCTTTAAAGCAAGAACACTAAAAATTTTGATTATGAAGATCTTGGTCAACCACCACAGGGCTTTTACTATGGTCTTTTTATCTTTATTGTGCGCGCTTGGCCATGCACAGCTAGACGCGTCGTCTGACCTATACCGAACCATTAAGGAATTAGATAGTATTTTATTTGTAGTAGGGTTTAATCAATGCAAGCTAAAGGAAATGGAGCCCTATATTGCAGTGGACCTTGAGTTCTACCATGATAAGACCGGGTTAAGCACTTCCAAGGAGGCATTTTTTGAAGCGGTAAAACAGAACATTTGCGGGAATAGGGTAAAGAAGCCCATCCGTAAGTTAGTGGCAGGCAGTATGGAGGTTTATCCCTTGTATCAAAATGACGTTTTATACGGAGCAATAGAGCATGGGGTTCATCAGTTTTATATCAAGGAATCGGGTAAGCGCCCTTATATTACGGGTACTGCCAAATTTACCCATGTCTTTACACTGCAAAATGGGGTTTGGAAGTTAAAACGGGTATTGAGTTATGATCATCGTGCACCGGAATAGGGGATATTAAATTGAATAAATATTGATTATTAAATAGCATACAGTTGACACATGAATAAAATATATCCACCCAAAGTTTATCTCAACGGAGACATTTTAGCTCCTGACCAAGCAAAAATTTCTGTATTTGACAGAGGTTTTTTGTTTGGTGATGGCGTTTATGAAGTGATGGCCCAAATAGGCGGAGACTTCCTTTACAGGCAGGCCCACATTGATCGACTGCAGGAAGGGTTGCAAAAGATTAACATCGAATTTGATGTCATGCGCTTGGAGACAGAAATCCCCAGATTGCTGCAAGCAGCGGAACTAGATGGGAGAGATTGTTTGCTTTACATACAAATAACTAGGGGAGTGGCTCCAAGAAAACATGCCTACCCAATACAAATTAAACCAACTGTTATGATGTATGCTACTGCTCAGACCCTACCAGATATTAACGAAGTACGGGCAAAAGTGGTTAGTATGAACGATTTTAGATGGTCTCGTTGCGATATTAAAATGACCTCCCTGCTGGGGAATGTGATGGCCAATGAATATGGAGCGCAAAAAGGCTGCTACGAAACGGTCCTGTTTAGGGAAGGAATGGTTACCGAAGCCTCACACAGTAATGTGTTTTTTATAAAAGACAAGGTGGTATATACCCATCCAGAAAATGAGTATATCCTGAGTGGAATTACCAGGAAGATTGTACTTGAACTATGTGCCAAGTTGGATATTGTGGTCGTGGAAGAGGCCATAGCTATAGAAGAGGTTGTAAACATGGACGAAGCTTTTCTAACAGGTACCAACACCCAGGTTGCCTCTATAAAGCAATGGGACGACCACTTCTTTTATCAGGGAGATGCAATTGGGGATATTACAAAAGAATTACAATTGGCCTTTAAGAAACTTAAAGAAGGGAATAGTATGCTCTAGAGGTTTCCTTGATAGCTGTAAAGTAGCAGTTATAAGATAGAAAGGAAAGGGAGCTACAGTTATAAAATAAAAGGCACCTACATACCTATCGGTTTGCAAGTGCCCAGTATAATTATTGGGTTATTATTGTAGCATATCCAGTAATTTTTCGGCTACCAATTCTGAAGAAGCCGGATTTTGGCCCGTTATCAAGTTCCCATCCTGTAGGGTATAGGCAGTCCAGTCGGCCTTTTTGGAATAGTCTCCACCGTTCTCTTTAAGCATGTCTTCCACCAAAAAAGGAACCACCTTGGTAAGTTGTACCGCTTCCTCCTCAGAATTGGTAAACCCGGTTACCTTTTTTCCTTTTACCAAAGGGGAACCGTCTTCATTCTTAACGCTTTTAAGTGCTGCTGGAGCATGACAAACAAAGGCGATGGGTTTTTGCTGGTTATTAAAGGTTTCTATTAATTTAATGGAATCGGTATCATTGGCTAAGTCCCATAAGGGTCCGTGTCCTCCAGGATAAAAAACGGCGTCGTAATCTGTGGGATCAATGTGTGACAATACTAAGGTATTATTGATTTTCTCACGGGTAACCGCATCATTCTTAAAGCGCTCTGTATCTTTTGTGCTGGATTCTGGCGTATCGCTACTGGGGTCAATGGGGGCAGCTCCCCCTTTTGGAGTGGCCAAGGTAATATTGGCCCCTTTGTCCAAAAGGGTATAATATGGATTTGCAAACTCCTCTATCCAGAATCCTGTTTTCTTTCCGGTGTCTCCCAGTTTGTCATGGGAGGTCAATACAAATAATATATTCATGTCTTGTTCTCTTTTTTTAGTTAATAATAAATACGGGATAATTAGGCCTTTACCATCATTTTACCCTTGTTTTTACCCTCAAATAGATCTAAGAATGCCTGGGGGGTGTTTTCAAAACCTTCTACGATCGTCTCTGTATAGTCTAATTTTCCTTCAGCAAGCCATCTGCTTAAATGCTCCATGGCCTCGGGAAATTTGTCAGCATAATTCCATACGATAAACCCCTGCATCAAGGCGCTATTCTTTACCAAGAAAGGTTGTACACTGACGCTTTTCGGCATTTCTGTATTGTTATATACCGATATGGCCCCGCAAATGATCATTCGTGCGAATTTATTGATATTGAACAGCACGGCATCGGAAATGGGGCCGCCCACATTATCAAAATATATATCCACTCCGTCCGGACAGGCTTCTTGTATAGCCAGCTTCATATTTGTAGTTGTGTTGTAATTAATGGCTTCGTCAAAACCGAATCTCGACCTTAACATTTCCACTTTTTCGTCAGTACCGGCAATACCCACAACCCTTAGGCCTAGTATTTTACCAATTTGCCCTACAATACTACCCACGGCTCCGGCCGCACCAGAGACTATCATAGTTTCACCTTTTTTAGGTTTTCCTATTTGGGTGAGTCCCAAATAAGCCGTTAGTCCGGTCATCCCCAAAACACCCAGATAGGCACTCAGAGGGGCTTTATCCTTGTCCACTTTTAATAAACCTTCGCTATTGGATATTTGTTGTGTTTTCCAATTCAACATGCCTGAAACAAATTCACCTTTTTTAAAGTCTTCATTTTTGGATGCTATCACCTCGGCAATAATTCCAGAGCTTATTGGCTTACCTACCTCAAATGGTGCCACGTACGATTTGGCGTCGTTCATCCTTCCTCTTAAATATGGGTCTACAGAGATATATGTTGTTTCCAACAGTACTTCACCGTCTTTAAGGCTTAGTTCTACATTTTCCTTAACAAATTCGAAATCCGATATGGTAGGTGTGCCTACGGGTCTTTTTTTTAATAAAATAGTCTGTATCATAATATCTTGTTTTAATCAATTAGGGTTACTAAGTCTTCTGTACTCTTTCTAACTTTTACCAAGTTTACCAACCAATCCGTTTCTGTATTTCTATATCCCAGAGGTAATAGTACGGCACTTCTAAGGCCTTTTTCGTTTAAGCCTAAAAGACGGTCTACCGCTGCAGGATCAAAACCTTCTATTGGGGTTGCATCCACTCCCTCAAAGGCGGCCGCCGCAATAGCTTGGGAAAAGGCTATATAGGCCTGTTTGGCAGCGTGATTAAAATTCTCCTCAGGGTCTCTTTGTGGATAAGAATCCAGTAACATCTGTCGGTAATTTTCCCATCCTTCGTTCTTAAATCCGCGTATTTCATTGGTTAGGTCGAACATTTTATTGATACGTTCGGCCGTATAGGTGTCCCAGGCGGCAAAAACGAGAAGATGGGAGCAATCTGTAATAACGGATTGGTGCCAGGCCATGGGTTTTATACTCTCTTTTACTTGTTGGTTGGTAATCACCATGATTTCAAACGGCTGTAATCCACTGGAGGTAGGAGCCAATCGTGCTGCCTCAATAATGCGGTCTATTTTCTCCTGCGGTATTTTTTTACCGTTCATCGCCTTGGCCGCATACCGCCATTTTAATTTATCCAATAATTCCATTGCTATGTATTTAATGTGTTGAGTTCGTTTTTTTTTATATCTTGATACTGTCCCATGCCGCTTGGTAGGCCTCTTCCAAACCGTCTTGATCTATTTTAAAAACCCCGCGCTGTTGCATTACCATTAAAAAGGATAGGGGGTTAATGGAGTAGGCGTAGAGCAAATAATCCGATATAGGTTTTATGATGCCTTCTTGTTTTCCTTTATGCCACAGGTTCAATAAGGGTTGCAGGTGTTTTAGTCCTTCTTGCCTACTTGGCTCATCAATCATAGGCGTATTGTCACACTGGGCCAGAAACATAGCTTCTTCCACTTCCTTTAATTTAAAATGGGCAATTCGCTTCCATATTTTTTCAAATCCTTCTGCAACCGGAATGTTTTCATTATAATTTTGAAAGGCGTAGTCTGTAAATTTGGTTTTTACATCAAGGTATACCTTGTTTACAAGGTCTTGCTTGTTTTCAAAATAGAGGTATATGGTAGCCGGGGAAACATTGGCCATTTTTGCTATTTTGGACATTGGGGTGGCATGAAAACCACTGTTATTCACCAAATGGATGGTAGCTCTTACCAAAGCTTCCCGCTTTTCAATACTTTTTTGAAGTTTAGCCATATTCTATTAGATTGTTTTTTAACCCTGTTTATACCACAAAATGACGGTATCTGTGTACAAAGATAACATTAAAAATGAATGTTCATTCTTTTTTTAAATGTCTTAACATAAGATTACAACTTAACAGTTATTCAAGGCCTGTAAGCCGTTAGGAAAAAGAGCCGTTTAGAGGTGTTGTAACACATGGGGCCATAAAGGGGTATATGCGGTGACGGGTACATATAGGCTTAATTATCAGTTGGGTGTGTATGCAATTTTCCTTTTGGGGGCATAAGATGTTTTAATGTCACAGTGCAGCGTTATTAAAATTGGGTAATCTTTGGTTATTATAAAGTTATCTTAAAGTTAAGACTGTGAAATACATCATACAACCGTAATATTTACATTTACAGCTAGTATGCTTGGGAAACAGGCTATATAACAATCTAATCATTTTGAAAGATACCATAAGGACTTATAACAAGATTGGCTCGGAGGTAGGTATAAAAATTGAACCTTTTGATATATCCAAACGCTATACCAAGCCCCATAAGCACAATAAATACTTGGAAATAATATATTTCGTTAAA
>CAXAVP010000186.1:0-8729 GCA_963972175.1 uncultured Arenibacter sp. | reverse complement strand
AGGAAATGCTAAAAGGTATGGTTCCAGAGGCACAAACAGCCTTTGCCTTTCCGGCAGATGGGACTAGCGGGTTGCCTACAGTTGCCCAATTAAAACAGTACGATGGTGTTTTATGGACGGGTAGTTCCCTTAGTGTTACCGCTGATATTCCAGAAGTAAATAGACAGTTGCAATTTGCGGATGAAGTTTTTATGAGTGGAGTGCCATTTTATGGTAGTTGTTGGGGAATGCAGGTAGCTACCGTAGTGGCAGGAGGCAAAGTGGTCCTTAGCGATAATGGCTTGGAATTTGGAATCTCCAAGCCAATAGAACTAACTGGGTTGGGAAGAAAAAGCCCCTTAACTGCACACCGAAAAACCGCCTTTACGGCCCTGTGTATACATTATGACGAGGTAATAAAAACACCGGGAAATGCCAGGATTTTGGCCAGTAATGAACATTCTAAGGTACAGGCGATGACATTTGATTATAAAAATGCATCATTTTTTGGGGTACAGTACCATCCAGAGTTCAATCCTTCCAATATGGCGTTGATCGGTTCTTTTTTATCGGAACAATTGGTCAGTAATGGTGCGTTTAAATCTTTGGAAGAGGTGAAGGAATTTGCCTTATCTTTAAAAGAGCAGAAAGGAATTGCGCCCGAGATTAGCGATTACCAACTCCATACCCAGGAAATAATGGCCTGGTTAAGGCATATATCTTGATACGTTAGTTTTTTTGGGGTAAAGGTTTAGGGGTTTATGGCCTCAAATGCACTTTTTAAGCTACTGATGATAAGGTCGCAATCGTCTTTGCTAAGTATCAATGAAGGTCTCATGGTAATAATATTTCCTTCTATAATTTTAAAGGCAACCCCTTGTTCCAAGCAATGGTACATAATTTTTTCCGCAGCATCTACGGCTCTTTCCTTGGTAGATCTGTCGGTTACCAGATCAACGCCAATATGAAATCCCTTACCGGCAATATTTCCAATTATTGGATAGATGTCCTGGAGTTCCATTAAACGGTCCATTAGATAATTCCCCAGTTTCTCGGCATTTTTCACCAGATGGTTTTCTTCTATGAATTCTATTTCGGCCAATCCCGCAGCGCAGCATAGGGGATTTTTTTCGTGCGTAAAATGTCCAATGGACCGGTGTTGTAAAGTATTGTATTTCTCTTTTGTCACTATACCTGCAAAAGGAACCAGTCCGCCACCCAGGGATTTTCCCAAAACCAATATATCTGGACTTACAAAGTGTTCCGAGGCAAACATTTTGCCCGTACGGCCAAATCCTTCAATAATCTCATCAAAAATCAGCAAAATATTGTATTGTTCACAAAGCTGCTGTACCTGTTGCCAATATCCGTGGGAGGGAATTACGGGAGTGGCGGAAATAGGTTCGGCTATAATTGCCGCCACATCCGGATTGCGACGGAGGATATTTTTAATCTGGCGCAAGTATTCCTCGTTAATGGCCTCTTGATCTGTATACCCCCATGGGTTGCGATAATAATTTGGGAATTCTACATGAAAAGCCCCGGGTACCATAGGGCCTTGCCCTACTGTAAAATGTTCTTCCCCACCAATACTGGAGGCCTGGAACCCGGTACCGTGATAGGAATCCCAATAGGAAATGGTCTTCCACTTACCCGTGACCTGTTTGGCCAGCATTACTGCCATTTCTATGGCTTGGGACCCACCTGGGCAAAATAGTACCCTGTCCAATCCGTTGGGTGTTATCTCTACCAATTTTTTTGCCAGCTTTATGGCTGGGAGATTGGTGTATCGGCGTGGGGTAAAGGCTAAGCTTGCATCCATCTGGGCCTTTACCGCAGCCACCACCTTGGGGTTGTTGAAACCTGCATTGTGAACCCCATTGCCATGTAGATCGAGGTATTTTTTGCCATTTAAATCTTCTATATAGGCAGCTGAGGTCTTGGAGAGAACATTCATGACCGGCGTGGACAGGGCCTGATGTAAAAAATATTTGGCATCTTCCTCTATCCAGTATTTGGTTTCCTTATCTAGATTGGCATGGTAATTTTTTCTATTTACAGTGGCGTTGTTATCGCCCTGTTCCTGGGATACCTTGGTTTTCATAAAAATAGTTATAAGTCAATTTTACAGCAAAGGAAATTTAAGTCTATCCCTATGGTAGAAACAGGACCACTGCCTATGTCAATCTGGCTAGGGAAATGCTTGCAGCTGATAACAATTACATTTTTAGGTTACTGGGACTCAAGGTACTTATTTTCTTTTTAACAAACACGGGAAGGATGTTTTCCTGGGTGTTAAATGGGGCTGTTTCATAGTGGTCCCACACCTGTATTTTGTTTCTAAATTGTACGGTTGCTTAGGAATAAGCGCCTCCTTTGTCTAGTTCTAATTGAAAAAGGTTCCATATTGAGGAATTTCTTCTAAAGTATATGAGGTTGTTTCTTAAAGGTGGATATTGTCAACATCACAATATTTGTAGGAAAGCACTCTAAAATTCATGAATTTTAGAGTGCTTTCTTTAGTTATAATCAGTTTCGACTCTTCCTTGTGATATATTTAACTCTTATTGTTTATAGCTGATAACAGCCTGTATTTTAATGGTTTTTCAGCTTGGGCAAAACTAATTTAACTAACTAAAATTAAATAATTTATGAAGATTACACTAAGTAGATGTCTATTGCTTGTTGGAACATTTTTGTGTTTCGGGCTAGCGGGGGCACAAACAGTTACTGGAAGTGTTTCGGATGAATCCGGAGCCTTGCCTGGAGCGAACGTGTTGGTAAAGGGAACAACCAATGGAACGCAAACAGATTTTGATGGAACTACACATTGGATAATGTGGATAGCAATGCCACATTGGTATTTAGTTATATAGGTTATAAGACTTTGGAAATCCCGATAAATGGGAGATCGGTAGTGAATGCACAATTGGAAGAGGATGCCAGTGAATTGGAAGAGGTAGTTTTAATTGGTTATGGTAGTCAACGAAAATCGGATTTAACGGGTGCCGTTGGTCAGGTAGATGCCGATCAGCTTCAGGAGCGTCCGGCAACTTCGCTTAATCAGGCCTTATCCGGAAAGATTGCAGGGGTTCAGGTAAATACCAACTCGGGCCGTCCAGGAGGTAAATCCAATATAAGGGTAAGGGGGTTTAGCTCTATAAACTCCTCCAATAACCCTTTATATGTTGTGGACGGGGTACAGCTGCCACAAGGGAACCAAGATCAGTTTAGCTCTGCCATTGACTATTTAAACCCCAATGACGTAGTATCCATCGAAGTTCTGAAGGACGCCTCCTCCACAGCCATATATGGTGCACGTGGTGCAAACGGGGTTATTTTAGTGACTACAAAAAGAGGTCGTGCTGGTCAAGGTAGGGTTACTTACGACGCAGAGTATAGTGTAAACCAATTTGGGCCCAATAGGGCCAAGGTCCTAAATGCAGAGCAGTATGCCATGATAGAGCAATTGTCTTGGGAGAACACTCAAAAATTTGATCCAGAGGGTTGGGCCGCTGGGGAGTACGCCCAATATGAGCCTAGGCTTAAAAGGGCAAATCCCAATGTGGCCTATTTATTTGATAGTGATGGTAAGGCCATCTACGATACGGATTGGTCTAAGGAAGTGGTCCAGCACAAATTGTCGCAAAACCACCAATTGGGATTCTCTGGAGGTAATGAAAGAACCACTTATGCCATTTCCTTGGGTATCAGGGACGCCCAAGGCCTCTTAAAAAATACGTATTTAAAAAGATACTCCGGAAGGTTTTCCGTTGATGATCAAATTAAATCCTGGTTAAAAATTGGAGGGTCTCTAAGTTATAACAACCAAACAGAAAATTTGGCAGATACCAATGACCAGGTGCCGCGTAGAATGGTGGAGGATTATCCTTTTTATCCAGGGCCTAGGCATACCGGAGGACCACTGGAAGGCCTATACGCCAACAATAGGGATTATCCCTTTGCGGAGGGTACTAGGAACTCCGTGAACTGGCTGGAGAATAATGAGTATATCTTAAATACACAAACTACTACTGGAAGCTTTTATACCAATCTTAATATTACAAAGGAGTTGGAAATGAGAACGGTTATAGGGGCAAATGTTCTTACCCAAGAAAACAACGAGTTTAGGAATAGTGTTTTGGACAACAACGCAGTGGCAAGAGCCTCTTCCAGTAATGAAAAGCAAACATTTTGGTCTATAGAGAATTATCTAACCTACAATAAGAAGATTAACGATAATCATTCGTTTACCGGTCTTTTGGGATTGTCATGGCAGCAATCCAACAGTTTTTATGTCAACGCCGCCTCCAGAAACTTTCCTACAGACTACTTTAAATACAATAATTTAGGAGCTGGGTCGGATAATCTCTCAGTGGGTTCCAACGCTACACAGCACGCTTTAAACTCCTATTTTGGAAGATTAAACTATAACCTAATGGGGAAATACTTGTTTACCGTTACCGGTAGGGCAGATGGGTCCTCCAAATTTGGTGAGAACAATAAATTTTCCTTTTTTCCTTCTGCGGCCATAGCCTGGAGGGTTTCCGATGAAGATTTCCTAGTAGATAACGAATTGATTTCCAATCTTAAATTGAGAACAAGTTATGGGGTTACCGGTAACTCGGAAATTCCACCTTATTCATCTTTGTCGCTTTTAAGTTCTAACTATCAGACTATTTGGAATGACAGCCGCATAGGGGGAACAGGTTTAAATAGATTGGAGAACCCGGATCTGAAATGGGAAAAGACAGCCCAATACGATATTGGTTTTGAGCTGGGCCTATTGAATAATAGAATTAGTATGGAAGCTGATTATTACTATAGGAAGACCACAGACATGCTTTTGGACGCCCCCGTTCCACAGTCTAGTGGATATGCCACTATAAGACGAAATGTAGGGTCTATGCAGAATCAAGGTGTTGAATTGGGGCTATCTACCAAAAATATTGTTACTGCCGACCTTAGTTGGAACACCACCTTTAATATTTCCATGAATAGGAATAAGGTACTTTCCCTGGCCACCCCTTCCGATATTTTTGGGGTAGGCGGACCTGGTATAACCAATGAAACGAGTATTATTAGGGTAGGGGAACCTGTAGGTGCTTTCTGGGGACTTACCCGCTTGGGCACATGGGGAACCGATGAGGCCGCTGAAGCCGCCAAGTTTGTAAGTTATAGAAACGGACTTACTATTTTGCCCGGTGATATTAAGTACAAGGATTTTAATGGGGATTATATCATTAACGATGAAGATAGGTCTATCATTGGGAATGGTTACCCAACCGCATGGGGAACACTAACAAATTATGTGTCCTATAAGAATTTGGACTTTACTTTGGAACTGCAATATTCCTGGGGCAATGATGTTATGGATATGAACCTTCACTCCAGTGAAGACCGTCAGGCACTTGCCAATAGTTATACTACAGTCTTGGATGCCTGGACTCCGGATAATCAAGATACCATGATTGCCCAGGTGCGGGATACACGGGCCGGGTATGTTACCAACGTAGATTCGCACTGGGTAAAGGACGGTTCCTTTGTAAGGGGTAGGAACATTATGTTGGGATATACATTTGGCCAAAACTTAATAGAAAGGATGCATTTAAATAAATTGAGATTATATGCTTCGGCGCAAAACTTCTTTTTATTGGTAGATGACGAACTATTGGGGGACCCAGAAGTAACCCCTATTCGTGGAGGTGAAGGCAACAACGTTTTTTCACAGGGAATGAAATGGCATGAATATCCAAAATCGACAACCTTTGTACTAGGGCTGCAAGTTGGTCTGTAATTAATAAATTTTAAAAAATAATATTATGAAAATTGATATAACTAAATATATAGGCAAGTTCTACCTCTGCGCGCTCTTGTTGGCGTCTACGGTAGGTTGTTCTGATTTTTTGGACGAATCGGATCCATCAAACCTTACACCGGATAGTTTTTATACCACCGCCAAACAGGCAGAATCGGCCATTGCCGCAGTTTATGCCGATGCTAGGTTTGTTGGTAATGGTGCCGGTATTTTTTCCTCCAATTGGCAATTATTGGAAGCTCCTACCGGAACATCCACGACACAGACAGCGCAGAACTCGGATTTGAACAACCTGTACTCCCTATCGTACGATGCCAATACCTTGCATGTCAGAAACTGGTGGCGAGGGGTGTATAAAGTAATAGCCAACGCCAATTTGGTGCTGGAGAATGTGCCGGATATTGATATGGATGAGGGCCAAAAGAACCAAATTTTGGGAGAAGCCAGATTCTTGCGTGCCTGGGCGTATTTTTATGCCGTTAGATTGTGGGGCGATGTACCGCTGATTACCCTTCCTCAAAGTGCTACTTCCGAGGATTTTTTCCCATCGCGAAGCCCACTTAAGGCAGTGTATGATCAAATTGTGGCCGATTTAACGGCAGCGGAAGGTGCAGGACTATCCTGGACCGATGAGAGCGGACGGGTATCCCAATCGGCTGTAAAATCGCTCTTGGCCAAGGTGTATCTTACCATGGCAGGAAATCCGTTGAACGAAACGGCACGATATGCCGATGCGGCCACTAAGGCCAAGGAGGTAATAGACAATGCCGGCCCTATAGATTTATTTGATACCTATAGAGAAATCCATGACGAAAGTCTAGGTAATACCGTAGAGCATATCTTTAGTTTGCAATACAACGATGAGGTGGCCGGAAATCCTATGGGAAATATGTTCCCCAACTTTCAGCCGGTTACCTACCGTGGACCTTCGGGAACAGGTAGTACAGTCCCCGAGATAGAATTTTATAACTCATTTGAAGCGGGCGACCAAAGAACCGTAGATCGTGAAGGGTGGTTCTATACCAGTTACTATACCAATGGGGACGGAGAGCTCTTTGATTTGGGCGCCCCTTATATCTTTAAACATTTTAATGTGACGGCCAATGGTACCCAGGGAGTTCCCGGAACGGCAAAGGACAACCTAAATATGCCAATAATAAGGTTTGCGGAAGTATTGCTAATTTATGCGGAAGCTTCCAATGAGGCCTCAGGTCCAACCCAGGATGCCGTTGATGCCTTGACAAGGATACGGGATAGGGCACAACTAACTACGCCCACACTTGGGGAATTTACCCAGGAATCTTTACGTGAGGCCGTTTGGAAAGAAAGATGGCATGAGCTGTGCTATGAACAAATTACATGGTTTGATATGGTGCGCCTTAGAAAGGTGCTGAACAGTGAAACGGGTGGTTTTGATGATTTTGTAGGTCATATTAACCTAAGCTCGGACCAAGCGTTACAAGAAAAACATTTGTTGTTTCCCCTGCCAGAGCAGGAAATGATCAACAATCCAAGTTTAACACCACAAAACCCGGGTTATAATTAATGGTGGACACCAAAAATATTTGCGGTGATCAAAAACGTTAGTAATTAGTTTTTTAGTTAATAATTAGTTTGGAGTTTACTTGAGCAGTATCCCTAAAGGGGTACTGCTTTTTTTGTGGCAAGCGCTAGTTTGGGCCAAGCCTACTACTTGTGAATCGCCTTAGTCTGGGTAGCTTTCTTTGTTTTTTTAGTATTTATGGAGCGTAGCCCTTGATTAAACGATTTTCTTTAGTTGATTTACCCGTTCTATTGCCTTGCTCTTGACCTCAATTTTATTGTTAAGCTCATTAATAAAGTTGGATGGTAATATACCCAGTCTTTTCTTAAAGGCGGCATTAAAGGTGTTTAGGTTGTTATAACCCAGGGAAACGGCTATATAACTTAATTTGCTGTTTCTGTAATCTATGTCCTTTAGTAGTTTTGGCAACAGATAGTTTATCCGTAACCCGTTTATATAATTGTTGAAATTGGATTTTTTCTCTTGGTTTATAACTTGTGAGAGATATTTTGGATTGGTTTTTAGTTGTTCGGCCAATAGGTGTAAACTGCAATTAGGGTCCAGAAAAAAGGATTTCTTTTCCAATTTTTCCAATTTCGACAGGATGATGTTTTTAATTTCTTCGTCAAGTCTTGGCTGAGCCTTAGGGGCATCGCCTTTTTTTCGTTCAACGGACCATTTGGTACTGTCTTGCTCATAGCCATTTAGTTTTTCGCTCAACCTCAATTGTATTTCGGCCAGATCTATAGTTCTACATAATAGCAGTCTATTTTTTTTTCGCACTTTTAGATAGGAGTAAACAGCAATGCAACTTATCGCCAACAGAAATAGTAGGGCAATGATAATACCTCTAAACTGCGCTCTTTGGGCCTTATTCTCCAACTCTAGGATTTTTTTCTTTTGCAGTACCTCCTTGACCTTTCTTTTGGTTTCTAGTATTAAGATCTTTTGTTCCTGTTCATTGGTAAATAGGGAATCGCTTATGGTTTTATATAGGTTTTTGTAATCATTGGACTTTAAGGGGTGATTGGTTTGTTGATACAATAGCCCCAGTACGTAACTGTTGCGCTTTACCACGTCAAAGGCATTAATGTCTTCTGCGGCTTCTATACTTTTTTCATAATTTATAATGGCCTGGGAGGTGTCTTGTTGTTGTAGATAAAGTTTGGCTTTGATAGTAAGGGCCCGCGGGATTCTGAACCTATAGTTATTCTTATAATTGATATTTAAGGCGGTAGATATATGGGCCAGTGCCTTTTTGTTCTCCCCAATAGACATATATATGTTGGCAATATTACTGTGCACGGAAGCAAGGATGTAACTGCCGGCAGGTGGAAGCTTTTTCTCTATATCCAGAAAAAACGAATGGGACTATCTCATAAAGTGTGT